>NZ_CP146608.1:300000-382500 GCF_037113415.1 Devosia sp. XK-2
AGCTTGCCCTTGCGGCAGGCCTCGCTACCGCCTTGTCTTCGACCGCCCTGGCGCAGGATATCTCCGGCAAGGTCATCGGTTTCTCGCAGATCGGTTCGGAATCGGGCTGGCGCGCGGCCGAAACGTCCGTGACCAAGCAGCAGGCCGAAGAACGCGGTGTCGATCTCAAATTCGCTGACGCCCAGCAAAAGCAGGAAAACCAGATCAAGGCTATTCGCGGCTTCATCGCCCAGGGCGTGGACGCGATCCTGGTCGCGCCCGTGGTTGCCACCGGCTGGGAAGACGTGCTGACCGAAGCCAAGGAAGCCGAAATTCCGGTCATCCTGCTCGACCGCGGCATTGATGCGCCCGAGGACCTGTATCTCACCTCGGTGGCCTCCGATCAGGTGCTCGAGGGCCGCGTGGCCGGTGAATGGCTGGTCAACGAGGTGGCCGGCGAAGACTGCAATGTCGTTGAATTGCAGGGCACGGTCGGATCGAGCCCGGCCATCAACCGCAAGCAGGGCTTTGAAGAAGGCATTGCCTCGGCATCCAATATCACCATCACCCAGAGCCAGACCGGTGACTTCACCCGCTCCAAGGGCAAGGAGGTGATGGAAGCCTTCCTCAAATCGTCCAATGGCGGCGCCGATATCTGCGCGGTCTATGCCCATAATGACGACATGGCCGTGGGCGCCATCCAGGCGATCAAGGATGCGGGCCTGAGCCCCGGCGAGGATATCCTTGTCGTCTCCATCGACGCCGTGCCCGATATCTTCACCGCCATTGCGGCCGGCGAAGCCAATGCCACGGTCGAGTTGACCCCCAACATGGCCGGCCCCGCCTTCGACGCCCTGGCCGCCTATTGGGCCGATGGCACCATGCCGGAAAAGTTCATCATCACCGAATCCAAGCTCTATACCGCCGCTGACGATCCGGAAGGTGAATACGAACGCCGCAAGGGCCTAGGCTATTAAGCCCCATAGTCAACCACGGTGTCATCCCGGCCTTGAGCCGGGATCCATCCTGAAATCTCAAGATGGGCCCCGGCTTTCGCCGGGGTGACATTTTGTGATTGGGAGCCGTACAAATGATCTCCGTAGGGCTTGGGGGACGCTATGACCGAAACCGACTACGCGCTCGAAGCGCGCGGCATCGTCAAGATATTCGGCAATCACGTGGCGCTGGATGCGGTCGATTTTGGCCTGCGGGCCGGCGAAGTGCATGCATTGCTGGGCGAAAACGGCGCCGGCAAATCCACCCTGATCAAAATCCTGACCGGCGCCTATCGGCCCGATGGCGGCGAAGTGCTGGTCGAGGGGATGCCGGTTCATCTGGACAATCCCCAGCAGGCCCAGTCCCACGGCATCGGCACGGTCTATCAGGAGGTCAATCTCCTGCCCAATCGCTCCGTCGCCGAAAATCTGTTTCTCGGTCACCAGCCGACCCGTTTCGGCCTGGTCGATCGTCGCCGCATGGAGCGGGAATCGCGCGATATTCTCAAGCGCTACGGGCTCGACATCGATCCTTCGAGCGAATTGGGCGCCTATTCGGTCGCGGTTCAGCAGATCGTGGCCATCGCCCGCGCCGTGCAGCTCTCGGGCAAGGTGCTCATTCTCGACGAGCCCACGGCGAGCCTCGACCGCAATGAAGTTGAACGCCTGTTCGAGATCATTCGCGATCTCAAGGCGCGCGGCCTTGCCGTGGTCTTCATCACCCATTTTCTCGATCAGGTTTTCGCCCTGGCCGATCGCGTGACCATTCTGCGCAATGGCAAGCTGGTCGAAACCCGTTCGCTTAACGACATGTCCCGCACCGATGTTGTGCGGTTGATGCTGGGCAAGGACATCGCCTTTTCCGGCGCCACGGGCGTCGAGGATGCCCGCCCCAAGGGCGAAGTTCTGCTCGATTTTGCCGGTTATGGCCGCAAACGCAGCGTGCATCCGTTCAATCTGACCATCCATAAGGGCGAGGTCATTGGCGTGGCCGGCCTGCTCGGCTCGGGACGAACGGAAATGGCCCGGATCATGTTCGGTGCCGATGCGGCCGACGAGGGGGACGTTGCGCTCGCCGGCAACAAGACATCCATTGCTCGACCCACCGATGCCATCGCCCATGGTTTCGGCTTCTGCCCCGAAGATCGCAAGGCCGAGGGCATTTTCGGCGATCTTTCGGTGCGCGAAAACATCATTATCGCCCTGCAGGGCAAGCTCGGCTGGTTCAGCGCGCTCAACCGCGACGAACAATTGGAAATCGCCGGCCGGTTCGGTGAGTCCATGGATATCCGCGCGGCCTCGCTCGACATGCCGATCAAGCTTTTGTCGGGCGGCAACCAGCAAAAGGTCATCCTCTCGCGCTGGCTGGCCACCGATCCGGCCTTTCTCATTCTGGACGAGCCGACGCGGGGCATCGATGTCGGCGCCCATGCCGAAATCGTGCGCACCATCAACCGGCTGCGCGACGAAGGGCTGGCGCTGGTGGTCATCTCATCCGAACTGGACGAAGTCGTCGCCTATTCCTCGCGCATCGTGGTCATGCGCGACCGGGAAATGGTGGCCGAACTCAATGGCGAAAACATCAATCCGGGCGTCATCGTGCAGGCGATCGCCAATCATCGTGACGAGGAGCCGGCATGATGCGGCGTTTCCTTTCCCGTCTGGCCAACCCGCAATTGATCGCGCTGGCCGGTGTGCTGCTGATCAACTGGCTGCTATTCCCTAATTTCTTCCGCGTCACCTGGCAGGACGGGCGCTTGTTCGGCAGCCTGATCGATGTGCTCAATCGCGGCGCCCCGGTTGCTATCCTCGCCATTGGCATGGTGGGCGTCATCGCCACCAAGGGCGTTGACCTGTCCGTGGGCGCGGTCATGGCCATGGCCGGCGCGGTTGCCGCGACCCTGGTAGTCGCCGGTTATCCCGCGCCGGTGGCGGTTGTGGCCGCCCTTGCGGTGGGCATAGCCTGTGGCCTCTGGAACGGTTTTCTCGTCGCTGTGCTCGACATCCAGCCCATCGTGGCAACGCTGGTGCTGATGGTGGCCGGGCGCGGCATTGCCCAGCTTATCACCGAAGGCTTCATCGTGACCTTCACCGACCCCGTGCTGATCTTTATCGGCACCGGCTCGTTCCTGGGTCTGCCCATGGCCGCGGTCATCGCCATAGCGCTGCTCATTGTGGTGACGCTTCTGGTGCGCAAGACGGCGCTGGGTCTGTTTATCGAGGCAGTCGGGGTCAATCGCGCCGCCGCGAGCCTGGCCGGTATCCGCAGCCGCATGCTGCTGCTCTATGTCTATGGCCTGTCCGGGCTCTGCGCCGCCATTGCCGGCATCATCGTGGCCGGCGATATCCGGGGCGCCGATGTCAATAATGCCGGGCTCTGGCTGGAGCTCGACGCCATTCTCGCCGTGGTCATCGGCGGTACCTCCCTGCTCGGCGGACGCTTCTCGGTGCCCCTGGCCGTGGTCGGCGCCATTATCATCCAGGCCATGAATACCGGCATTCTGGTCTCCGGCTTCCCGCCCGAGTTCAATCTCATCGTCAAGGCCGCGCTGATCTTCATCGTGCTCATCATCCAATCGCCGCTGGCAACGCACATCGTCCCCTTGCGCCGTCCGGCCCGGGAGGCCAGGAAATGAGCCGTAGCCTTCGCCCCCTGGTCGCCACTGCGGTTATCTTCGCCATTGCCTATGCGCTGGCGGTCATGCAGTTCCCCTCCATGTTCTCGACGCGGGTGCTGGGCAATTTCCTCACCGACAATGCCTTTCTCGGCATTACCGCCGTCGGCATGACCTTTGTCATCATTTCCGGCGGCATCGATCTCTCGGTCGGCGCCGTCATCGGCTTTACCGGTGTGCTGATTGCCGTGCTCATCACCTGGGCCGGCTGGCATCCGCTGGCCGCCTTCGCTCTGGCCCTGGCCATCGCTGCCAGCTTTGGCGGCATTATGGGCCTGGCCATCCACTATCTGCAGGTGCCCGCCTTCATCGTTACCCTGGCCGGCATGTTCCTGGCCCGGGGCGGCGCTTCCGTCCTCACCCAGGATTCGGTGCCCATCGACCACGATTTCTACGACTGGATTTCCGATCTCATCATCCGCCTGCCCGGTGGCGGCAGGCTCAGCTTCATCGGCCTGCTGATGGTCGCCGTGTTCATTATTGGCGCGCTGGTGGCCCACCGCACCCGTTTCGGCTCCTATGTCTATGCTCTGGGCGGCAACCAGACCTCGGCCTCGCTGATGGGCGTTCCTGTCGCCCGTACCACAATTGGCGTCTATATGCTGTCCTCCGTGCTTGCCGCCTTGGCGGGAATCGTCTTCTCCCTTTATACTTCCGCGGGTTATCCACTCGCCGCTGTGGGGGTCGAACTCGACGCGATCAGTGCGGTAGTCATCGGGGGCACGCTGCTCACCGGCGGTTATGGTTTTGTGCTGGGCACGTTTATCGGGGTGATGCTTCTGGGTCTGGTGCAGACCTATATCATCTTCGACGGGACGCTCTCGAGCTGGTGGACCAAGATCGTCATCGGTGCATTGCTGTTCCTGTTCA
This sequence comes from Devosia sp. XK-2, assembly GCF_037113415.1. Lineage (NCBI taxonomy): Bacteria > Pseudomonadati > Pseudomonadota > Alphaproteobacteria > Hyphomicrobiales > Devosiaceae > Devosia > Devosia sp. XK-2. The sequence continues at coordinate 304,520 of NZ_CP146608.1, forward strand.
TCGTGCTCCAGAGGCTGATTTTCGCGGCCTCGGCCCAAGGAGAGAAAGCGTCATAGATGTGCTGCGTAAATCCGGCGCCCAAAGCTGATCGCCTGGCCGAGGGAGCTCGGAAAGCGCTGTCATGATCGAAACTGGCGGCCTGATCCGCTCGCTCTCCGGCCGCCGGGCGGCGCGCAATTTCCACACCTTCGTCATTAACGAGATCGGTCACGCAATCGTCACCGGTGAGTTCGCCGTCGGCTCGGTTCTGGCCAGCGACGCGGCGATGATGGAAACCTATGGTGTGTCGCGCACCGTGCTGCGCGAGGCGCTCAAGACGTTGGAGGCCAAGGGCCTGGTCGAGGCGCGCCCAAAGGTCGGAACCCGCGTTTCGCCCCGCAGCCGCTGGAACTTCTTCGACCCGCTGGTCCTGGCCTGGCATTTCAACGCGCCGCCCGACCCCGATCTTTATGCGAGCCTGTTCCGCGTCCGCCATGCCCTGGAAGGGCCGATGGTTCGGCTCGCCGCCAGCCAGCGCACGGCCGAGCATGTCCGCCTGCTCAAATATTGGTGCCACCAGATGGAAACGGCCGACGACAGCCTGGAACAGTTCGGCCTGGCTTGCCTCGAAGTGCATGGCGTGATCGCCGAAAGCGCCCGCGACCCGCTGCTCCGTTCGGTCATCGGCGTTGTCGAGTTGACCCTGGCTCTGGCGCTCACCCGCGATGCGGCCATGACCGGCACGGACTATCGGCAGCGCTCCACGGCCCTGTTCATCACCCTGACCGCCGCCATCGAGCAGGGCGTGCCCGACCAGGCCGAGGCAATTATGGAGCGCTGCAGGGCCCTCGACCGCGAGCAGGTGGGCTAAGCCGGGCGCCCTACTAGTTCAGCGTCGCGGCGGCCGGCTGCTCGGCATCGGGCTGCAGCAGGGCCGATTGCGGGGCCATCACCCGGCAGGCTGTCTCGGGAAGATCGTCCACGATCTTGCCCAGATCGGCAACAATCCGGTTGAAATAGGTGTAGTGGATATTGGCTTGGCGCAGATCGTTGCACACGTTCTTGTCGTAGCCCGGCTTGACCGCTAGAAGCGCATTCCAGGCCTGCAAGGCCGGCTCCCTCTGGTTCGCACCGGCATAGATTACGGCCTTCATCAGCCAGTAGCGATAGTCCTTGGGCAGCGATTGGCTATTGAGATAGGCCAGGGCCGCTTCCAGGTCGCCGGCGGCATAGCGCTCCAATGCCAGCATGATATAGCCTTGGGAACCGAGCGAGGGGATTTGCTGCAATCCCGTTTCGATTAACGGCAGGCCACGCTCCGGACGTCCCAGGGAGACAAAGGCCTTGCCGATCAGCACTTTCAGGCGGGCGTCGCCGCTATAGCGCAGCAGCATTCTGTCCGCGAGATTTTCCAGCGCCGTGACCTGTCCCGCATCATAGGCGGCCGCCATTTGCGCCAGATGTGGAAAGAATGTTTCGGGCGAAAGCAGGCTCGCCGTCTGCGCGGCCTGCTGCAGTCGCTGCCGGAAGATCTCGGAATCCTCGCCCTTCGAGGCGGCGAAACGCGCTTGCCTTTGGAGCGCCAGGCTCATCAACGCCCAGGCATGTCCATTCTTGGGGTGGTTGCGCACCACCCGCTCCAGGCAACCGGCAACGTCGTTGAGCAGCATGATATCGTCCGAAAACGCATTGCGCTGCGCTCTGGCAATGCAGGTGCTGTCCTCCTCGAGGCCGCCCTGCTGCGTTCGGTCCAATATGACCGGTATGGCGCCTTCCAGCCCCAGCAGATCGGCGGCAATGGCTTGCACGATCGCGGCCGCGCCATCGCCTGATTCGAGGCCGACCGTGCGGTCCGATGCCCACATGACCTGATTGGTCTGCATATCGGTCAGATACCATCTGACCGAAGCCCAGCCATCGTCCAGGCGGACATAGGTCGCCAGCGAGAACACGTGCTGATCGGTCCAGCCATCGCCCGATGTCTGGTCGACGGATCGCTGCTGATTGGGTGCGCGGCCCGCATCGATGATGCGCACACCATCATAGCGCGTCATCTGCGCGATGATCTGGTCGCCTAATATGCGCGCGAAATCGCTATCGGTGCTGGCGCCGGTCTCCAGTTCCTGAACGACGATCCATACCTGTCCAATGCCGGCCTTTGCATCCGCTGCCGAGAGCCGGGACCATAAGGCGAGCATGGCGATGGTGAGAATGACGCCAGCCAGAACGGCCGTGGGCAGGCGCCATCGGCGCAGCGGTTCGGCCGCTACTGGCACTAGCGGCGCGGCCGGGGGAGCGGCTGCCGGCAATTCGTCATGCGGCTCGCTAAAGTCGAATTCAGGATAGTAATGCCCTTTGGGCAACCGGATCACGACCCGATGCGGGTCTTTTGATTCGTTGTAATATTTGGCCAGCGCGCTGCGCAAACGATTGGCCGTAATGCGCACGATCGGATCCTGGGTGGGATCGAAATCGGTATCTTTCCCCAGCGCCTCTACCGCCACCGAATAGGACTTGATTCGTTCGGCGCGACCGGCCAGCGCTTCATCCACGACATAGCGCAGGAACCGTTTGATCTGCTCTGCCTCGGAAAAGTACTCCGAAGCACAAATTCTATCGAGGGCCTCAAGAATGTCGTCTCGAAATTCTGTCTTATGTTTCGAATATTTCATTCTCGCCCCTTATCGTACACCGCGATCGATTCAGGGTGTGTTGCCGCGTCCGCCGCTTCGGCGTATGTCAGAACATTTGGTGTAGACGCTCCGGGTTGCACGTTTTCTTTGGCAGTGCTGTATCAAAAAAGTGTTTGCTACGCGGTAAATAGATCGGTTCTCCCCCGTGTATCGCGCGTTCTCAAATTCATGAGAATTCCATATTAATAATAAGAAAATTGCTTCCATAGTAAAAAAGCGGTCGAAAACGGCCGATATGCAGGCATTTTCCGGTGCTTTCGCACCTGAATTCGGGCGCATCGATTGTGGAAACATACCTAAAGAACTGTCAGGATGCGGGCGTTGCGTCGAGTGCGTTACCGTTACATCTGGCCCTGGATGCACAGGAAAATCGTTAAAATAGAGTGCGATAGGACGCCTGTGGAGTGTCGTCGCCGCTATTGTTCATATTCTGCAGTCGAACTGTCCGGAATGATTTGGATGCGCGCGATTTAAGCGCCGCTGAAACGTCATGACGCCCGTTCATAACCGGCTGTAACGTATGCTGAGGGCTATTTAGTCTGCACCCTGCAGTACACCTGCGCCGCTTCCATGCCGTTCTGGCATTGGATGGCGCGGGCTCGACAACTGCAAGGAGGCATTTGCCCGTGGCTGAAAAGCTGTCCCTATTCGGCTCCTATGGGCCACATCCTGAAGCACGTGTCTTTGGGCGTCGCCCGGCCAATGCGGCTCCGGCATTCAGGCAGCGGGCGCCCACTTTCGGCAAGCAGATACGTAGCCCGGCGCCGCCCCTGTCGCTGCAACGTGTCCGGCTTTCCCAGCTCCGCTCCGAGCTGGTGCATCTGTTTGAAGATCCCGCTTTTCCTGGCGATGCGCCCGATTTTGTCCTTGTTGAAGCCGATAATACGCCGCGCTTGCTGATTGGCGGCAAGGCCATGGTGGCCGTGGACGAACAAACCGGGCAGCTTGTTTTTATCGAGACCGCGGGCGCCTGCGATACAACCATTATCACGGCCAGCGACGACCGGCTCATTGACCATATCATGGGCCATTTCAGCGGCCAGGCTCAGGCAGACATGCCGGTCAGGGCGAGTAACGCAGCCAAAAGCCTGGTCGGCCAGACCCTGCAGGATATCGAGCGGCACGTTATCCTGCAGACCCTGCGGCACTGCGGTGGAAACAGGACCCGAACGGCCAGGATGCTTGGCGTGTCGCTGCGCACGGTCCGGAACAAGCTCCGCTCCTATTGGCTTGATCGCGAGGACGGTGAGGCCACCCTTTGAGGGCCCAATAGCGCGCCCGGCAATCCGACATCCAGGCCAAGCGTCCAGGTCGCTTGCAGCCTGGGGGGATGGTGCCCGAAACGGCCTCCGGCCATCCCCCCTACGGCCGCTGTGAACCCCGACGATACCGTTTGTTACTGGTGACCCGCTGCCATCGACACCTAGCCTTGTTTTCGGTGGCGCAGATTCTCAAAGCCAATTGCCGGCTTTAATCAATGGATGTGCCTCCGCGTAAAAGTAAAAGGTCAACTGGAGGCCAGACAATGAAACCGACTCTCCCAATACTCGCAGGGGCTTTGGTCACTGCCTTGATGTTGGCGCCCCCCGCGTCGGCGCAATCTCTTTTGGGGCTCATAGGAGGAAGCGACAGCGGCGCATTGATAACGGTCGGCTCGGGCGATGCCGGCGACAGCGGTCTTGTCAATGTTGGTCTGGGCGGCGGCGGCGGCAATGTGCTTGATGCCAATGTCGGCGGCCTGGCCAATGCCAATGTCAGCAGCGGCGGCGACAGCGGGCTGCTTGGCGTTGATGCCGGCCTGCTCGGTGACACCGCCAATGCCAGCGTCGGTGTCGGCGGCAGCTCGGGCCTGGTCGATGCGAACGCTAGCCTGCTCGGCGGCACTGCCACCGCCAGCGTCGGCGTCGGTGGCAGTTCGGGCCTGATCGATGCAGACGTCTGCCTTCTCAATTGCGGCACCAATGGTGGTCCGGGCGGCCCCGGCGGACCGGGTGGCCCGGGTGGTCCTGGCGGCCCCGGTGGTCCGGGCGGTCCTGGTGGCCCAGGCGCTCCCGGCGGCGGTGGCGGCTCCGGCGGCTCGTCTTCTGCCGCCAATGCCGGCGCCCTGCGCTGCGTTGGTGCCGATCCTCAGGCGGCGCTCGCCCTGTTCAACCGCACGCCGGTGACCAGCAGGGAAGTGTCGAACTGGCATGGTGCCGGCGACGTACAGGTGTTCCCGATCAAGCTGTGCGATCCCCAGCGGCGCCAGTTGGCAGCGACCCTGTCCAGCCATCCCAAGCTGGGTGTCCTGCAGACCTCGCTCATGACCGCGCCTGCCATCTCCTCGGCTCTGAGCCGGGCCGGCTATAGCCCGCGCAATGCCTTTGCGGTCGCGAGCAGCTTCAACCGCGTGACGATCTACGTTTATTAATACCTCCCAGCGAGGATCGCCCTCGCGCCAGCAACGGCGCGGGGGCGACCGGATGTCGTCCACACACAACGCCAGGACCTCCCAAGAAAGGGAAGAAATGCAAATGCGAGCTGCCGAACGGCGCCGGGACCATAATCTCGAACTCTCGCCTGTCGCGCCCGCGCAAGGCGGACCAAAGCCTTGCTCGGAGGCTTAGCCGTGCAAGAATCAGGGCGTTCCCCCCTCCCTTTGCTTGCGACCAGCCTGCTCGCCATTGTCGCCATTGGCGCGGCGGCATGGCTCTATGTTGAAACGCAAGACAGCCAACAGAAATCGGCCGCCGAAATCGCGCAGCTGAAATTGAGCCTGGAGCTCTATGGCCGGCAATATATGACCACCGCGACGTCCATGACGGAGGTCAATGCCACGCTCAAGGCGCTCGAAACCCGTCTGGTCGGCCTGGAGGAAAAGCTGGCAAAGGACCTGGCCGACCTGTCGGCCACGCCCGAACGCACCGTCGACGCGCTCGAGCAGCGGCTATCGAGATTGGAAGAATATCAGCTCAATGGCCTGGTTGGGCCGGCCGTCGTTGTGGCCCCTGAGCCGGAGCCTGCGCCCGCGCCGGCGCCGCAGCCCACGACCTCCAAGACCCCGGACAATTGTGTGTCGCAGAACAGCCCCTTCCTGGTGGCGGCCGGCGATATCTTTCCGGTTTGCGGCACCAGTAGCTGGGTGGCTGTGACAGAGGTTGGTCAGCAAAAGATTTCTTTTGCGAACGGGGACTCGGCCTATGTCGGCCGATCCGTCAATCTGGACGGCACCAATTGTACGCTGACCGTTCGCTCGGCCAATGCGGCCTGGCTGGCCGGCTATGGCGAGGTGCAGATCAGTTGCTAAATCGTTTCTGGCACGGACGGCAATGGTCCTGCGCCTCGGGCGCCGGCCTGAGGTCTGGAAACGTGACAATAGAATAACAAGAGCGGCGGGCCATGGGGGCAGGGGCTGCGCTGGGGTTTGCCAGCGCAGCCCCTGCGATGCCGGTTCGGTCAGGTTGGGCGCGCCGCCGCTGTAAGCGTTTCCAGCGAAAGCGGCCACGGTTCTGCGCCTCGGGCCTCGACCCGAGGGCCGGAAATGCGAGAACCTAGGCGGCAAGAGCCGTTTCGGCGCTTCATCGAAACGATGAAACGCCCTAGATGAGCCGGTCGAGCAGCGCCAGCAATTGTGCACGGGCCTCTGTCCCGCCAAGGCGGTCGACAATCTCTGCCTCCAAAGCCGCATGCCGGGCCTGGGCATCTGCCAGAAACCGCTGCCCCGCTGTCGTCAAATGCAGGGCATTGGCCCGCTTGTCCTCAAGCGAGGGAATGCGCTCCACCAGGCCCCGCTCCTCCAGCCCGTGCACCAGGGTGACGAAATTGGCGCGCTTGATGCCTAGCACTTCGGCAATCTCGGTCTGCTTGCGGCCCGGATTGTCATCGATCAGCACCAGCACGGAATATTCGGCCGGCCGCAATTTCAGGGCCTCGAAAACCGCAAGAAACTTCTGAAAAACCCGGAGCTGCGCGCGACGCAGCCGATAGCCGACAATCGATGTCGTGGCGTCTGTGCGCATGTCGGCGTTTGATGGTTCGGCCATATCTGTCTTGCGTGGTGTCATCACTATGCAAGCCTACCGGCATTGGTGGGGAAGACAAGCAGGCTGTTCATATAGGGGCTCTCTGGCCGTGCAAAGATGGCGCCGGACGCTCCCATGCGTCCCGATTCATGCGTTACGGTTATTGGTCACGGGGGATTTCGGCTGGTTTTTGCGGGCAAATCGCGGAATTGTATAATTTGGAAGTTATGAGGCGACCGGCATTTGTCATTTTACTTGCAATGGCTCTACGCCTTAAATCGCCGCTATAGGTAGGGGAGGCCTGCGTGTTTAGAGACGAGTCCTTATTGGGACGCTTTGTGGTGGGGCTGGCAAGGTCACTGGCCATCGCCGGCGGTCTGGTTCTGATGGCCATGGTCGGCATGATCGTGATCAGCGTTATTGGCCGCGCCTTGCTGTCAGCGGGCCTGCGGCCCATAACGGGCGATTACGAATTGGTGTCGATCGGCATGGGTTTTGCGGTCTTCGCCTTCATGCCATGGGCGCATCTGACCCGCAGTCATGCGCTGGTCTCCCTGGTGACCGACAGCTTCGGCGCCGCCGTCAACAGATGGATCCTGGTCATTACCGACATCATGATGCTGGCGGCCGCAGCGTTTATCGCCTGGCGTCTCTATTTCGGCATGATGGACAAATTCGCCTATAAGGAAACCACGCTTCTGCTGCGCTTTCCGCTGAGCTGGGCCTATGTCCTGGGTTTCATCGGCGCGGTGGTTCTGGTCATCGTGGCGGTCTATGTGCTGGGGCGCTCCCTGGGCCATGCTGTTCGGGGCGAATCCGAAGCCCGGCAGGCGGGGGCTGAAATATGACCGCCCTGACGCTCGGCTTTCTCGGCCTGCCGGCCGTTCTTATTCTCATCTTTCTCCGCGTGCCCATCGGCATCGCCATGCTCGGTGTCGGCATTTTCGGCAGTTGGCTGGTCACGGGCAGCTTCAATCCCGTCTCCGCCCAGTTCAAGAACCTGACCTATTCGACCTATGCCTCCTATTCGCTCTCGGTGGTGCCGCTTTTCCTGCTCATGGGACAGTTCGCCACCCTGGGCGGCTTGTCGGCGGGCTTGTTCAATGCCGCGGCGGCCTGGCTGGGGCATCGCAAGGGCGGGGTGGCCATGGCTGCCATCGGCGCCAGCGCCGGCTTTGGCGCCATTTGCGGCTCCTCGCTGGCAACAGCCGCCACAATGGGGCAGGTGGCTCTGCCCGAACTGAAAAAGTACGGCTATTCCGGCGCCCTCTCCACCGGCACGGTGGCGGCCGGCGGTACGCTGGGTATTCTGATCCCGCCGTCGATTATTCTGGTGCTTTTTGCCGTCCTGACCGAGCAGAACATCGCCAAATTGTTCATGGGCGCCTTTGTGCCCGGCATCCTGGCGGCAATTGGATACATTATCGTCATCATGCTCTATGTGCGCATGGTGCCCGGCTCGGGTGGCGTTCGCGAGCGCCTGCCCTATAGCGAGCGTTTCCGTGAACTGGCCAAGACCTGGCCGGTGCTGGTGGTTTTCCTCCTGGTCATCGGTGGCATCTATGCCGGCATATTCACCCCCACCGAGGCGGCGGCAGTGGGCGCGGCGGGCACTTTCGCCATTGCCCTGGCAGCGCGCAGCCTCAATCGCAAGGCGGTGCTGGATGCCTGCCTGGCCACGGCCGCATCCACCGCCATGATCTTTCTGATCGTGCTGGGCGCGGCGGCGCTCAATGGCTTCCTGGCGTTGTCACAGGTGCCGCAGGTCATGGCCGCCTGGGTGGGTGAGCAGGGCTTTAACCCATGGGTGGTCATGGTGCTGGTCCTGATCTTCTATCTGGTCATGGGCTGCGTCATGGACTCCCTGTCCATGATCCTGCTGACCGTGCCGATCATCTATCCCATGATGTCGGCGCTCGATTTCGGCCTGACCCCGGACGAGTTCGGCATCTGGTTCGGCATTATCGTGCTGATCGTGGTCGAGGTTGGTCTGATCACTCCACCGGTGGGGATGAACCTGTTCATCATCAATTCCATGGCGCGCGACACGCGCCTGTCGCAAACCTATCGCGGGGTCCTGCCATTCGTGGCCAGCGACATGATCCGCACCGCCATCCTGGTCGCCTTTCCGCCCATCACGCTATGGCTGGTCTGGATGCTCTATTAGCGTCAAACGGGCCGGTTCGCCGGCCCGTACAAGTATCGAGCGCCGCAATTGGTGCTTGCAAATTGTATACAACGTGGTTCATTCTGGTGCATCAAAGGACGGAGGAGGAGAGAACGATGTCTGCGCCAGCCTTTCCCATGAATGCCTGGTACGCCGCTGCCTGGGATGTGGAGGTCAAGCGTGCGCTTTTCCCGCGCACCATCTGCAACAAGCCGGTTGTCCTGTATAGAAAGCAGGATGGAACGGCCGTGGCTCTGGCCGATGCCTGCTGGCACCGGCTCCTGCCGCTGTCCATGGGCGAGCTCCATGGGGACAATGTGATCTGCGGTTATCACGGTCTGGAATTCGACGATTCCGGCCGTTGTGTATACATGCCGTCGCAAGACACCATCAATCCATCGGCTTGCGTGAAATCCTATCCGCTGGTCGAGCGTCACCGTTTCATCTGGGTCTGGATGGGCGATCCTGCATTGGCCGATCCGGCACTGGTCCCCGATCTGCATTGGAATGATGATCCGCAATGGGCCGCGGATGGCAAATATATCCACGCCAATTGCGACTATCGGCTCGTCGTCGACAACCTTATGGATCTGACGCACGAAACCTATGTCCATGGCTCTTCCATCGGCAATCGCGCGGTGGCCGAAGCACCCTTTGAAGCCACCCACAGCGACACCACGGCCACCATTACCCGTTGGATGATCGATATCGATGCGCCGCCTTTCTGGCGCGGTCAGCTTGGAAAGCCCGGCAATGTGGATCGCTGGCAGATCATCAATTTCCAGGCGCCCTCCACCATTGCCATCGATGTGGGCGTGGCCCTGACCGGCACCGGCGCCCCCCAGGGCGACCGGAGCCAGGGTGTCAATGGCTTCGTGCTTAACACCATGACGCCCGAGACGGACAAGACCTGCCACTATTTCTGGGCCTTTGCCCGCAATTACAAGATCGACGAACAGGCCCGCACCCACGATCTGCGCGAAGGCGTTTCGTCCATCTTCCGCGAAGATGAGCGCATTCTGGAAGCCCAGCAGAAGGCCATCGACGCCAATCCAGACCATGTCATCTACAATCTGAACATAGATGCCGGCTCGATGTGGGCACGGCGCCTGATCGACCGCATGGTCGCCGAGGAAACCGCCATGCTGGAGGCCGCAGAATGATCGGGACCTCGGAACGCGCCCGGCAATCCCAGCGTGCCCTGATGGGCGTGCGTGACCTGATCGTCTCGGGCGAAATCGGGGCGGGCGTGCGCCTTTCGGAGGTGACGTTGTCCGAGCGGCTGGGCATTTCGCGCACGCCCCTGCGGGCCGCGCTCGCGCAATTGGGCCAGGAAGGCCTGGTCGAGGTCATCCCCTCGGGCGGCTATGCCGTGCGCAGCTTCGGCCGCGAAGATGTCATCGATGCGATAGAATTGCGCGGTGTTCTGGAGGGCACAGCGCTGCGTCTTGCCGCCGAACGCGGGGTCGACGCCTCGGATATGCGGGAACTGCACGGCCTGCTCCAGGCCCTCGACCTGGCTCTGCGGGGCAATGTCGGGGACATGGATTTTGACCGCTATGTCGAACTCAATGCCCGCTTTCACGAAGTGCTATGGGGCCTGGCAAGCCGCACCATCCGGCGCGAGATCGAACGGATCACCAGCATGCCCTTCGCCTCGCCCAGCGCTTTTCTTGAGAAACAGTCCGATGTGCCCGCCTTTCGCCGTTCGCTTTACGGCGCCCAGGCGCAACACCACGCCATGGTAGATGCCATCGAGCAACGTGAAGGGTCCCGCGCCGAGGCGCTGGCGCGGGAACATGCCAGGCTGGCGCGGCAAAATCTCGAACATGTTCTGGATCACGACCGCAGCCTGATCGGCCGCGTTCCGGCGCTCTCTCTGGTGGTGGGCTAGGCCATGCGGAACCGAGTGGAATGGCGCGATGCCAAGGTTGCCGCGATCAGACAGGTCGCCGAGGATGTGCGGCGCATCGACTTCGCAGTGGAGGGGCAGGTGCCGTCCTTTGATCCGGGGTCGCACAGCAATTTCCGGGTGTCGATCAATGGCGGAACCACGAACCGGACCTATACCGTCTTGCCGGCGGCGTCCGGCCATATCGCGGTGGCGGTCAAGCTGCATCCCCAGAGCCGCGGCGGCTCGCGCTTCATGTGGGGGTTGGAGCAGGGCCAGGCGGTTCGCCTGACATTGCCCGAAAACCGGTTCGAGCTGAATTGGCGGGCCGGCCATTATCTGCTGCTGGCCGGTGGCATAGGCATTACCCCCATTTACGGCATGGCGCGCGCCCTGGCCGCGCGTGGCGCCTCGCTGCGCATGGTCTATGCCGCCCGGTCCCGTGGGCTTATGGCCTTTGTCGATGAATTGCACGACCATCTGGGCGACCGGCTGACCCTGTGCGACAATTCGCAAGGCCAGCATATCGATCTCGATGCTGAATTCGCGGCGCTTCCGGCCGATGCCGAATGCTATCTTTGCGGCCCGATCGGCATGCTCGAAGCGGCCAAGGCCGCCTGGGCTGCAGCCGGCCGGCCGATCAGCCGCCTGCGCTATGAGGTTTTTGGTGACAGTGGCCTGTTCGCCGAGCAGACCTTCACCGTAGACGTGCTCAATCGCGATATCTCGGTCTCGGTGCCCCCCGATCAGACCCTGCTCGAGGCGCTGGTCGGGGCCGGCGTCGACATGATCTATGACTGCCAGCGCGGCGAGTGCGGCCTCTGCGCCGTCTCGGTGCTGGAAGCTGGTTCGGAAATTGACCATCGTGACGTTTTTCTGGGTGCAGAGGAAAAGGCAGAAGGGCACAAAATGTGCTCCTGCGTGTCACGCCTCAACGGTGGTCGTGCCGTGATTGACGTGGGCTATCGGCCATGATGGCCTAGCGCGGCAATTGCGGGTCCTGCACGATGGATTCAAATACGACAATTATGTCGCTTAGGGAGGACTAAAATGAAGCTCAGTTTGGTACTGGCAACCGCGCTGGCGGCGGCCGCCATGTCGACAAGCGCCTTGGCGCAGGAAGTGACCCTGCGTATTCACCAGATGCTGCCGGCCCAGGCCACCATTCCTGCCCAGGCCATCGAGCCCTGGGCGCAGAAGGTCTCCGAGGAGTCCGACGGTCGCATCAAATTCGAACTTTATCCGGCCATGCAGCTGGGCGGCGCGCCGCCGGAGCTCTATGACCAGGCCAAGGACGGCGTGGTCGACATTATCTGGACCGTGCTCGGCTACACACCCGGCCGCTTCCCTAAATCGGAAGTGTTCGAGCTGCCCTTCATGACCCCGAATGGCGAAGCCGGCTCGGCTGCTTTCTACAATTACGTCATGGCCAATTCCGCCGAAGAGTTTGCCGGTGTTCACGTCATTGCCCTGCACACCCATGGTCCGGGTCTGTTCCATTCCAAGAACCCGATCACCAGCCTGGAAGACCTCAAGGGCATGAAGGTGCGTGGCGGCTCGCGCATCATTTCGGACATGTTGGCCAATCTCGGCGCCGAGCCGGTCGGCATGCCCGTGCCGCAGGTGACTGAGGCCCTGTCCAAAGGCGTGATCGACGCCACTACCATTCCCTGGGAAGTGACACCATCGCTGCGCGTGGCTGAACTGGTCAAGAACCATACCGGCTTTACCAGCCAGAACGGTCTTTATACCCAGACCTTCGGCTTCGTGATGAACATGGACAGCTATAACAACCTGCCCGACGATCTGAAGGCCATCATCGATGCCAATTCCGGCCTCGAGATTTCCCGTCAGTTCGGTCGCGTCATGGACAATGGCGATGCCACCGGCCTCTCCATCGCGGTCAATGCCGGCAACAATGTCGTCCAGCTCGACGAAACCGAAACCCAGCGCTGGATCGATGCGGCCCAGCCGACCATCGAAAAGTGGTTCGCCGACATGGAAGCCCAGGGCATCGATGGCCGCGCGCTATATGATGCCGCCAAGGCCGCTGTCGCCGCCGAGATGTAAATTAGACGATCTGAACATAAACAAGGGCCCGGCCAGCTTGCTGGCCGGGCCCTTGCTGTTTTTGGGGAGAGGGCGGGATGCTCCTGAGCTCTGTCAGTTTCTGATCGAAACGAGAGGCTGGCGGCTCCCCTCGCCCTTGAAGGGAGGGGCTGGGGGTAGGGTCCATCGTCGCCCGCAAGGCCACCCCCACCCTCTTTCCCTCCCCTCAAGGGGGAGGGAGGCGCAGGAAACGCCGATTCCGATCAAATCGGACACGCTCTAGCTCGGCAGCCCCACATAATTTTCGGCAAGCACCTGCTGGGCGGCGCGCGAACTGCCCAGATAGTCAAATTCCGCGCGCTGAATGCGCCGTCCGAACGGGCCCGTTTCAGGGAAGGTGTGCAAGAGGCTGGTCATCCACCAGCTAAACCGCTCGGCCTTCCAGATGCGGGAGAGTGCGCGCAGGGAATAATTGTCGATGCCTGCCACCGATTTTTCGGCATAAAGCTCGATAAAGGCATCGGCCAGCATGCCCACATCGCTCATAGCCAGGTTCAGCCCCTTTGCCCCTGTCGGCGGCACAATATGGGCCGCGTCGCCTGCCAGGAACAGCCGGTCGAAACGCAAGGGCTCGGCCACGAAACTTCTGAGCGGCGCGATGGATTTTTCGATCGAGGGGCCGGTCTGCAGCGCCTCGGCAGTTTCCGCATTGAGCCGCTGGCGCAACTCGTCCCAGAAGCGCTCATCGCTCCAGTTCTCGACCTTCTCCTCGGTCGGCACCTGCACATAATATCGGCTGCGCGTCATCGAGCGTTGCGAGCACAGGGCGAAACCGCGCTCGTGATGGGCATAGATCAATTCATGCGCTACCGGCGGCTTGTCGACGAGAACGCCAAGCCAGCCAAAGGGATAGATGCGTTCGAACGTGGTCAGCGCATCGGCCGGCACGCTGGCCCGGCTGATCCCGTGATAGCCGTCGCAACCGGCAATGTAGTCGCAGTCGAGCCGATGGGTCGTGCCGTTCTTGACCCAGCTGACCCAGGGCTTGCCGTCGAAATCGTGCAGCGCCACATCCTCGGCCTCATAGATGACCTGGCCCTGCCGGGCCGCCATCAGGTCGCGCGTCACCTCGGTCTGCCCGTAGACGGTGACCTGGCGGCCCACAAGGCCGGTAAAGTCGATCCGCAACCTGTCCCCGTCGAATGACAAGTCGGTGCCGTGATGGACCAGGCCTTCCGCCTTCAACCGCTCAGCCACCTGGGCCCGTTCCATCAGGTCCACCGAGCCCTGTTCGAGCACGCCCGCGCGAATGCGCCCGAGCACATAATCGGCGCTCTTGCGTTCGAGAATGACGTTGTCGATTCCCGCCAGATCCAGCAGGCGGCCCAGCATCAGGCCAGCCGGCCCCGCGCCGATAATGGCGATTTGCGTGCGCATTAGCTCCTCCATTTACCGCCATCTTGCGCCCGGTGGCCCGCCGTGTGAATGGACAGAGAAGGCAAACTGTTGTACTATCTGAACGTGAACTCGATCCCCACTTACGCTCTTTATGGCGAAACCGACGGTGAGGCCCGGCAGGACTGGCTGCATTGGGAAACCATTCAGGCCCGCAGCCGTCTGCACGATTATCGCATAGCGCCGCATCGCCATGAGCAGTTCTTTCAACTGCTCCATCTCACCGATGGGCTGGCCGAGATGACCCTGGACGGGGATGTCCATGAGCTTCTGCCCGGCAATGTGGTGCTGGTGCCGGCGGGCGCGGTGCATGGCTACGTCTTCAGCACCGATGTGCGCGGGGTCGTGGTGACATTGATGGAGCGCGATATTGTCGGGCTGGGCCTGCCCAGGCCCGATGCCGGGGTGATGCCGCGCGATAGCGAGGAGGTTGCCGCTGCGCTCGGCCGGCTGATCGCCGAGGCGGACCGGCCCGGGCCGGGGCACGATGTGGCCATGCGCGCGCACCTGACGCTGTTGATGATTGCCTTGCGACGCGCGGGGCCCGACGCCGCCCCGGCCGGAGACAGCGGGCGCGGCGCGCAATTGATGACGCGTTTTCGCGACCTAGTCGAACAACGCTATCGGCAGTCCCGGCGCGTGACCGAATATGCAGATGCCGTGGGCATCAGCCATACCCATCTCAACCGCCTGTGTCGCGAACGGTTGGGATGTTCGGCACTGGCGGTGATCGAACAACGCCTGGCCAATGAGGCGCGGCGCCACCTCTTGTTTTCGACGCTCTCGATCAAGCAGATCGGCGCCGAACTCGGCTATGACGATCCGGGCTATTTTTCGCGCTTTATCAGCCGCATGTTCGGCTTGCCGCCCGCTCGGCTGCGCGAGCGCATGCGGCAGCGCTAGGGCCTTTTTGCCGCGCTTTTGAGCCGCAAAATCCTTGCCGCTTTCGCTCCAAATGCCTTAGTGGCCGGCCAATCGGAGGCCTTCGGCCACCTTGCGCACCGACTGCATCAGGCCGGCAGTGGCCAGCGATGTGGGGGTGTCGGTGCGGGTGGTAAAGCCCACCGGTCCCAATGTTTCATCCATATCCACCGGCAATGTCGTCAGCGAACCATCGGCCATATCGTCGGCGACCACGCCTTCGGAAATGATCCAGATGGCGTCGGTCTGGCGCACATAAGAGCGGCCAAAGGCGTTGGAAACCGTCTCGATCTCGTCGCGCAGGCGGGTGACGCCATGGGCGAGCAGAATGCGCTCGACCACGGGCCTGATCACCGAATCGGGGGTCGGCATCAGCGTTTGATAATCTTCGATCAGCCGCAGGTTGAATTCGGGTTCGTTCAGAACCGGGTGCCCGGGGCGCACGGCCAGCACCACGCGCTCGGAATAGAGATGTTCAAAGCTCAGCCCCACCATGGCATTTGGCTCGGCCATGCGGCCAATGACCAGGTCCACATCGCCCGTGCGAAGCAGGGACAGCAAAAAACCGTTTGGGCCGGTAATGATGCGCGTGGTGATGCCCGCATTCTCCCTGGTAAAGGCCTGCACCGCATGGGGCAGCATGCGGGCCGATACGGTCGGCAGCGCCCCCACCCGGACCATGGCGGTGTCATGGGTGCCGCGGGCGGCGTCTATTCCCTGGCGCAGCGCGGCAATGCTGGTCGAGGCATAGCGGAAAAACACCTCGCCGAAGGCGGTCAGCACCAGGCGACGCCGGCTGCGGTCGAACAATTGCCCGCCCAGCAGAGCCTCCAGCTCCTGAATGGTCTTGGTGGCTGCCGGCTGGCTGATATTGAGCGCATCGGCTGCGCCGGCCATGGAGCGGAGCCGGGCCACTTCCAGAAAGCAGGCAATGTGCCGGAGGCGGATTCGAGGGTCGATGATGCGCTGTGACATTACATTCCCGGTTATGCCAATTGCGGTTTTGATCCCAAAATGTCGGGCTATCTTTCCTGAGCGATAATCCTGAAGTTATGGGTTGAGACGGACATATCATTTTACAGGCGTCTTGGCAGTCCCTTAAATCAGCGCCAAGAGGAAGCCATGTCTTTTGTTCGTATCAACGGAACCTTGCTGCATTACCGTCTGGCGGGGCCGGCCGGCGCGCCGGCCTTGGTCTTCATCAATTCCCTCGGCACCGATGCGCGTATCTGGGATGCGGTGATCGAGGCCTTCAGCACCCGCTATCTTTGCCTCTCCTATGACAAGCGCGGGCATGGGCTCAGCGATGCGCCGGAGGGCGATTATGGCCTCGACGACCATATGGCAGACCTGGCCGGCCTGCTCGATCACGCCGGTATCGCCCGGGCGGTTTTTGTCGGCGTCTCCATAGGTGGGCTGATCGCCCAGGGTTTGGCGCTGCGCGCACCTGAGCGGGTCGCCGGCCTGGTGCTGTGCTGCACTGCCCCGCGCATGGGGGATGCCGCCATGTGGGCCGACCGGATCGCTGTGGTGGGCAGCAGGGGCATGGTTCCCCTGGCCGATCCCGTCATGGAGCGCTGGTTCAGCCCCGCATTCCGCGCTGCTCGCCCGGACGAACTGGCCGGCTGGCGCAACCTCTTCCTGCGCACCGATCCCCAGGGCTATGCGCGAACCTGCGCGACCTTGCGCGACACCGATCTTAGCGCCGAAATCGGCCAGATTCGCGCGCCGACCCTGGTCGTTGCCGGAGACGCCGATCAGGCCGCGCCGGTCGAGCTGGTGCGCAATTGCACCGCCATTCCCGGCTCTCATCTCGAAATTCTACATGGCGCCGGCCACATCCCGTCCATTGAACAGCCGGGCCAATTGGCCGGATTGATCCAGAATTTTCTTAAGGAGGCCGACCATGGCTGAGACGTCATTGTTCGATCGCGGCATGGCGACCCGACGCGCGGTACTGGGTGACGGTCATGTCGACAAGGCCAATGCGTCAACGACCGGGTTCGATGACGCTTTCCAGACCTTCATTACGGAGGGCGCCTGGGGCTCGGTCTGGTCACGGCCGGGGCTGAGCAAGCGGGAACGGTCGATGATCACCCTGGCCCTGCTGGCCGGGCTGGGGCATGAGGAGGAATTCGCCATGCATGTTCGCGCTACGGTCAATACCGGTGCCAGCCAAGAGGATATCAGGGAACTGTTGCTCCATGTGGCGGTCTATGCCGGTGTGCCGGCGGCCAACAGCGCCTATAAGATTGCCAAACACGAATTGGCCAAACGCCAGGAGGCAGCGCAATGAGCGGTATCATTCTGCCCGGCGCCGACGGCATGTTGTTCCAGCGCGACCGCGACTGGCATCCACCCGCTGATACGCCCGGATATAAATCCACTACCTTCCGCGCGCCCAGGCATAGCCTGCTGGCTCTGGGGCCCACCAGGTCGGAAATGACCGGCCCCACCTTCGGCCACGAAAAGCTGGGCCCGCTCGATAATGATCTGATCCGCAATTTCAGCCAGGATGGCACCGACGCCATCGGCCAGCGGATGATTGTTTATGGTCAGGTGCTGGACGAAAATGCCCGCCCCGTGCCCAATACGCTGGTCGAATATTGGCAGGCCAATGCCGGCGGCCGCTATCGTCACAAAAAGGAAGGCTATCTGGCGGCGCTCGATCCCAATTTTGGTGGCTTTGGGCGCTCGATTACCGATGAAAACGGCTTTTACCACTTCCGCACCATCAAGCCCGGCGCCTATCCCTGGCCCAATAATGGCAATGACTGGCGTCCGGCCCATATTCATTTCTCGGTCTTCGGCCATGCCTTTGCGCAGCGCCTGATCACCCAGATGTATTTCGAGGGCGACCCGATGATCTGGCAGTGTCCTATCGTCTCGACCATTCCCGACAAGGCCGCCATCGACCAGCTCATTGCCCGGCTCGACCGCCTCAATACCACCCCCATGGATGCCCTGTGCTATCGCTTCGATATCGTGCTGCGCGGGCGCCGCTCGACCATGTTTGAAAACAAGCTGGAGGGGAACTGATGCTGCATCCCACCCCGACCCTGAAGGAAACGCCGTCCCAGACTGCTGGGCCCTATGTCCATATCGGCATGACGCCCAATTTCTGCGGCATTACCGGGGTGATCCAGGCCGATCTGGGTAAGACCATGATCAATGGCGCGGTCCAAGGCGAGCGGATCGATGTCGTGATCCGCGTTTTCGATGGCGCTGGCGTCCCCCTTGCCGACGGCGTGGTGGAAATCTGGCAGGCCGATGCCGGCGGCAATTTCGCCGTTGCCACCGCCCCCGGTTCCAATGCTGTCCCGGCCTTTACCGGCTGGGGGCGCCAGGCGCTGAGCGAAGCCGGCGAGGCCGTGTTTGAAACCATCAAACCCGGCCCCGTGCCCGGCCCCGATGGCAAGCCCATGGCGCCGCATATCGCGCTCTGGATCGTGGCTCGCGGCATTAATATCGGCCTGCAGACCCGGCTCTATTTCGAGGACGAAGCCGAGGCCAATGCCACCGATTTCGTGCTCAACAAAATCATGGACAAGCGCCGCCGCGAGACGCTGATCGCCCGGCGTGACGGGTCGACCTATAGGCTCGACATCCATCTGCAGGGCGACAAGGAAACCGTGTTTTTCGATATGTGAGGGGACGCCCTGACTTCCTGGACGCTCGGCTCCTTATCACCCTCCCCCTTGAGGGGAGGGTAGTGAAGCTGGGTGCGCAGCACGCTAGCGAAACTAGGGTGGGGGTGTCAGCGCTTCGGACAGGTGCCGATGCGTATCGCAGCCGCGACACCTCCACCCCAGCGCCGCTAAGGTCCTTTCGGACCTAAGCTCTGCTTGCCCTCCCCTCAAGGGGGAGGGTGACGATGAACTCGAACGCCGTGCGCCTGCGCCCCTTTCTTCAGGAGGAGGCCGATGGGGGTGGCGAAGCGCAACGCAGCAAGGCTAATCTAAACCCATGACCCTCCTTTCCGCCCTCGCCGGTGATCCGGAAGTCGAAGCCCTGCTGTCCGACGCGGCCCAGCTCACGGCCATGCTGGCTTTCGAGCGGGCATTGGCCGAGGCCAGCGCCGAAACCGGTTTCATTACTGAGGCGGCGGCGAACGCGGTCGCATTGGCGCTGGATGGCTATGAGCCAGACTGGCGCGGGCTCGAAGCCGGCATGGCGCGGGACGGCGTCGTCGTGCCGGCATTGGTGAAACAATTGCGCGGCCGGGTCGCTGAGCCCCACCGCACGGCCCTACACAAAGGCGCCACCAGCCAGGATGTCATCGACACAGCACTGATGCTGCAACTTGCTCGTATCTTCGATATTTACGAGACCCGCCTGGCGGCGCTAATCGACAGCCTCACGTCGCTCGGCGCCGCCCACGGGAACGACGAGCTCATGGCGCATACCCGCATGCAGGTGGCGCTGCCCACCACATGGGGCGCGAAATTTACCTCTTGGGCCGAGCCGCTGCAGCGCCACCTGCGCGCCCTCAGCGCCATGCGGCGGAGCCTGCTGGTCATTCAGCTCGGCGGGCCGGTGGGCGATCGCGGCAGTTTCGAGGGGCACGGCGATGCCATTGCCGCGGCCATGGCCAAGCGTCTGGACCTGGGGCTGGCGACGCCCTGGCAGGCCCAGCGCGATCCCATTGTGGCTCTTGGCAACCTCCTGGCCCTGATCACCGGCTCTATTGGCAAGATCGGCACGGATGTGGCGCTTCTGGCGCAAAATGAAGTTGGCGCCGTCCGGCTCGCGGGTGGCGGCGGTTCCTCTGCCATGGCCCACAAGTCCAACCCGGTCAATGCCGAGGTTCTGGTGGCCCTGGCGCGCTACAATGCTGGCTTGTCCGGCACTCTGGCTCAGGCCCTGGTGCATGAGAACGAACGCTCCGGCGCCGCCTGGACGCTGGAATGGTTGAGCCTTCCGCCCATGCTGGTCGCGGCCGGCGCGAGCCTGCGCCTGGCCGATGATTTGCTCGGGCAATTGCGGTTCGACTAGTGCATCCGGTTATTGAAAAGACCGAAATACTGGTCCCTTGGCCCCAATATGCACTCACACAATAACCTGTGGGATATGGAGCGAGCTCTGCATTTCATTTCCGTTGCGGACCGCACAATGTCATTAGAGGCCCGTGCCCCAGTCTCGGGAAGGGAATAGCCAAATGGACAAGACGTTGCCCGATCTCGCCACGGCCGTGGCCGGCATTGACGATGGCATGGTGGTGATGGTGGGCGGCTTTGGCGGCTCGGGCGCGCCGATTGAGCTCATTCATGCGCTGATCGACCGCTACAAGGCCAGTGGCAGCCCGAAGAATCTGACAGTCGTCAACAATAATGCCGGCAATGGCCGCATCGGCATTGCGGCGATGATCGATGCCGGCATGGTCGCCAAGATGATCTGCTCGTTTCCGCGCTCCGCCGATCCGCGCGCCTTTACCGAGAAATACCTGGCCGGCGAAATCGGCCTGGAACTGGTGCCGCAGGGCACCCTGGCCGAACGCATCCGCGCCGGTGGCGCCGGTATCCCCGCCTTCTATACCCCGGCCAGCTATGGCACCGATGTCGCCAAGGGCAAGCCGGTCGCCGAATTCGATGGCAAGCATTATGTGCAGGAGCGCTGGCTCAAGGCCGATGTGGCGCTTCTCAAGGCCGAACTGGCCGATACGCTGGGCAATCTCACTTTTCGCAAGGCGGCGCGAAACTTCTCGCCGCTCATGGCCGCCGCGGCGGCCAGGACCATCGTGCAGGCGACCAAAATCGTTCAGCCCGGCGAGATCGATCCTGAACATGTGGTGACCCCCGGCATCTTCGTCGATGTCCTTGTCGAGGTCAGCGACCCCAAACAGGAAGAAGCGCTGATGCGCCAGGGAGTGGCCTACGCATGACCAGCAAGCTTTCCAACGCCCAGATCGCCTGGCGCGCCGCGCAGGACATCGAGGATGGTGCCTATGTCAATCTGGGCATCGGCTTTCCCGAAATGGTGGCCAAGTTCCAGCCGCCGGGCAAACAGGCCATCTTCCACACCGAAAACGGTGTCCTCAATTTTGGCGAGGCACCCGCCGAGGGTGAGGAGGATTGGGACCTCATCAATGCCGGCAAGAAGGCGATTACCCTGCGCCCCGGCGCGGCCTTCTTCCATCATGCCGACAGCTTTGCCATGGTGCGCGGTGGGCATCTGGATGTGGCGATCCTGGGCACTTATGAAGTGGCCGAAAATGGCGATCTGGCCAATTGGTCGACCGGCCCCAAGGGCGTGCCGGCTGTTGGCGGGGCCATGGACCTGGTGCATGGCGCCAAGCGCGTCGCCGTCATTACCGATCACGTCACCAAGGAAGGCAAGCCCAAACTGGTCAAGCGCTGCACCTTGCCGCTGACCGGGGTTGGCTGCGTCACCCGCGTCTATACCAGCCTGGCGGTTCTCGACATCGAGAATGAACGCTTCGTGCTGCGCGAAAAGCTGCCCACGATGAGTGTCGCCGAATTGCAGGCTGTGACCGGCGCCGAACTGGTCCTGCCCGATACTATCGCGGACCTGGTGGCGCCCGAACTCTAGACCTGCCCGATCCGCAAAGAGAGTGGTGCCGGTGCTTGATCGCGCCGGCGCAACCGGACTAAATGCCGGGCAAAAAGGGCCCGGCATATGATCACCTGTTTCGATATCGGCGGAACCACCATCAAGGGCGCCATCGCGTCAGGCCCTGACGCGATAGAGGCGCTGGGGCGCGTGCCCACCCCGCGCGACGATTTCGAGGCCTTCGCCAATGCCATTGCCGGGCTGATCGACAAGGGAGGCGCCTCCGCGGGCAGCCCGATCGCCATTTCCGTGACCGGTGTGGTCGATCCTGAAACCGGCCGGACCACGGTTGCCAATATTCCCTGCATCGATGGCCGCGACCTCGCGGGCGATCTCGGCGCCATTCTGGGGCGCAAGGTCTTGGTCGCCAATGATGCCGATTGCTTTGCGCTGGCCGAAGCCTTTGCCGGCGCCGGGCGCGGCCATCGCGTGGTCTTTGGCGCCATTCTGGGAACCGGCGTGGGTGGCGGCATCGTCGCCGATGGCCGGCTGTTCCGGGGCGGGGGCGGGCTCTCGGGCGAATGGGGCCATGGCACAGCCGTCGCCACAAAGGTCAGCGTGCCGCCCTTCGATATCCCCCATTTCCCCTGTGGCTGCGGCCAAGCGGGCTGTGTCGACACGATAGGCGGCGCCCGTGGCATCGAGCGCCTGCATAAGCTGCTGCACGGTCTCGACCGGCCCAGCACCGACATCGTTACCGCTTGGCAGGCGGGCGATCCCGCCGCTACGCAAACCGTGGATATCTATGTGGAACTGGTGAGCATACCTCTGGCATTGACCGTCAATATCATCGGCCCCGACATCATTCCGGTCGGCGGTGGGCTGGGCAATGCGCATGACCTCGTCGCCCGGCTTGATAGTGCGGTGCGCAAGCGTATCCTGCGCAAGATTGACCGGCCGCTTGTCGTCCCGGCGCATCTGACGGTGGATGCGGGCCTGATCGGCGCGGCGGGCCTGGCCTGGTCGGAGGGCGTGGCATGACCCTGTTGGAAATCTGCGTGGACGATGCTGATGGCCTCGCTGCTGCCATTGAGGGTGGAGCCGACCGCGTCGAACTATGTTCGGTGCTCGAACTGGGCGGGCTCACGCCCATGCCCGGGCTGATGGCGCTGGCTGCCGGTGTCCCAGTGCCGGTGCGGGCCATGATCCGTCCGCGCGGGGGCGACTTCGTCTTTGGCCCGCGTGATCTCGAGGCCATGTTGGGGGACATTGATGCCGTGCGTCAGTCCGGGCTCGAAGGCGTGGTTCTCGGCGCCAGCCTCCCCGATGGGCGGCTCGATCTTGCCATGCTGGAGCGGTTGGTCGACGCGGCTGGCGAGATGCCAAAAACCTTGCACCGCGCCTTTGACCTGGTGCCCGACCTCGCCGAAGCTATCGACCAGGCCATTGCGCTGGGCTTTGATACCATCCTCACCGCCGGGCGGGCCCGCACGGCGCCCGAAGGTATTGCCGATCTCGCTCTGGCGCATGATTTGGCCGATGGTCGGATCACCATCATGGCGGGCTCTGGGGTTACAGCGGAAACAGCGCCAGCAGTCCTCGCGGCAGCGCCCTTGGCGGCGCTCCACGGCGCCTGCGGGGAACCAATTCATATCGATTCTGCGCCTGCGGCCCGGCTCGGCTTTGTCAGCCCGACGCGTCGCCGAACCAGTCGCGACCGTGTAATTGCCCTGAAGGCAGTTCTGTAGCGATTGCGAAATCGCCTTCGCCATCAGCGTTTTATTCCCATGTCTCCAGCATGGCATTGGCGACAAATTCGAGATGCTGTGCCATGGCCTTGCGGGCACCCTCTGCATTGCCGCTGACCACCGAAGCGACGATCGCCTCATGATCTGCCAGAATGTGGTCCCGGACCTGCCTGAGATCGGCCAGATGCTGGTGGAAACGCCTGTCGACTTCGTCGCTGCGGGCGTTCCACAAGGCCTCGATGGTTTCGCGCAATACCGTATTCTGGCAGGCATCGGCCAATGTCATATGCATGACTTGATCGCTCTCCGATGACCATTTGTCGTGCACGGTTTCAGCCCGCATCGTCTTGAGCGTTTCGCGAAGCCGGGCCGTGCCTTCAGGGGAAATGTGCTGGCTGGCCAGAGCCGCTGCTTCCGGTTCGAGCAAGCGACGCACGGCCATGACTTCAAGCGGCGAGGCGCTGAGTTCGGGCAACCCCAAAGCAGACCCGTCGCGTTGGCGCACAAAGGCGCCCACACCCACGCGCACTTCCACCAGGCCCGCCACTTCGAGCGCGATCAAGGCCTCCCGCACCGTGGGGCGCGACACGCCAAGGCTCAAGGCCAGATCCCGCTCGGACGGCAACTGCCGGCCCGGCTTGGCCGCCCCGGCTTCGATCTGCTCACGGATCTGGTCGGCG
This sequence comes from Devosia sp. XK-2, assembly GCF_037113415.1. NCBI lineage: Bacteria > Pseudomonadati > Pseudomonadota > Alphaproteobacteria > Hyphomicrobiales > Devosiaceae > Devosia > Devosia sp. XK-2. Next base: position 328,614 of record NZ_CP146608.1, read on the forward strand.
ATCTGGATATAAAGTTTGCGGTTGGATACGGCCTGTAGCTTCATGATTTTCCCCTCGCCCACTCATAACCACACTGGCATTGCCTGTCTACTGGTCTGACCACTTGACAGCTTGACTGGCTTGCCATTAGCTCTACTCATGCCAAGAGCCCGCAAGCAAGCCGGGCCAGGCTCAGGGAGGTTGCATATATGCTGGGATCGACGCCCGAAGCGGTGACAAGGACCGTGCCGCTGGTCGAGATGCGCAATATCGACAAGTCGTTTCCCGGCGTCCGCGCGCTCAGCCAGGCGCAGTTCGAATTGCTGCCCGGCGAAGTACATGCCCTGATGGGCGAGAATGGCGCGGGCAAGTCCACCCTGATGAAGGTGCTGTCCGGCGTTTATGCCCGCGATGGCGGCGAGGTGAAGCTGGACGGACGCCCGGTGGAGATCACCTCACCACGCGAGGCCCAGGACGCCGGCATTTCCATCATTCATCAGGAACTGGCCCTGATGCGGGACCTGACCGCTGCGCAAAACATCTTTATCGGCCGCGAGCCGCGCCGCTTCGGCCTTCTCGATGAAGGTCAGCTCAATCGCGATGCGGCGGCCATCTTCGCCTCGATGAACCTCAATCTCGAACCCACCGTGCCGGTCGAGAGCCTGACCATTGCCAAACAGCAAATGGTCGAAATCGCCAAGGCCCTGTCCTACCGCTCCAAGGTCCTGATCATGGACGAGCCGACGGCGGCCTTGAACGACGCTGAGATTGCCGAGCTCTTTGCCATCATCAATCGGCTCAAGGCCGAGGGTGTCGGCATTGTCTACATTTCCCACAAGATGGATGAGATCAAACGGATCTCGGATCGTGTCACCATCATGCGCGATGGCGAATATGTCGGCACCGTTCCGGCAGCCGACACGCCTATCGAGACCATCATTTCCATGATGGTGGGGCGTACCCTGACAAATGACACCCTGGTCATTCCCGATACCAGCAACCAGCCCCTGGCGCTTGAGGTCAAGGGTCTCAATCGCGGCCGGGAAATCCGGGATGTGAGCTTTTCGGTGCGCCAGGGTGAAATTCTCGGCTTTGCCGGCCTGATGGGCGCGGGGCGCACCGAAGTGGCGCGCGCCATTTTCGGGGCCGATCGCCGCGATAGCGGCGAGGTCTGGGTGCATGGCCAGCGCGTCGATATCGCCACTCCCCGCGACGCCGTAGCCAAGGGCATTGGCTATCTCTCCGAAGATCGCAAACTTTTCGGCCTCGCCACTGGTCTCGATGTCCGCAACAATATCGCCCTGGCCAGCCTTGATCGCTTCACCGGTCCTGTTGGTGTACTCAATGAAGCGGGCATGGAAACGGCGGCCAAGGACTATATCCGCCAGCTCACCATCAAGACCCCGAGCGATACCCAGGAAGCGCGCCTGCTCTCAGGCGGCAACCAGCAAAAGGTGGTCATCGCCAAATGGCTGCTGCGCGATTGCGATATCCTGATCTTCGACGAGCCGACCCGCGGCATCGACGTGGGCGCCAAATCGGAAATCTACAAGCTCCTCAACAATCTGGCGGCTCAGGGCAAGGCCATCATCGTCATCTCCTCGGAACTGCCTGAAATCCTCAGGCTCTCGCACCGCATCGCGGTGATGTGCGAGGGGCGCTTGACCGGCGTTCTGCCCGGTGGCGCCAGCCAGGAAGAAATCATGCACCTGGCCACCATGCGTGAGGCGGCCATGGTGCCCGATGAGGAGTTGCGCCATGCCGGCTAAGACCATTCTGGCCAAGATTCAGACGCCAACATTTATCGCATGCCATGCCCCGCAGAGGGCAGAGGCCAAGAATGGGCGGACACCGCGCCCACGACCGGAGGACACCAATGACTGATACTGCCGCGCCCGCGCAAAAATCCGGTATTCGCATCACCGGCGCATTCCATCGCCTGCTCGCCTTTTCGGGGTTGATGGCGCTGGTCGTTGTGTTCTCTCTGGCCTCGCCCAACTTTATGCAGACCCAGAATATCCTGGCCATCCTGCAGGCCACGTCGGTCAATGGCGTGCTCGCCATCGCCGCAACACTGGTCATCATTACCGGCGGTATCGACCTCAGCGTGGGCACGCTCATGACTTTCTGCGCGGTGATCGCCGGTGTGGTCCTGACCTATTGGGGGCTGCCCCTGCCGCTGGGTATTCTCGGCGCCATTCTGGCCGGCACCACCAGTGGCCTCATCTCGGGCACTGTCATTGCCAAACTCAAAGTGCCGCCCTTCATTGCCACTTTGGGCATGATGCTGATCCTCAAGGGTCTGTCGCTGGTCATCTCGGGCACCCGGCCCATCTATTTCAACGACACCCCCGGCTTCAGCCAGATTTCCCTGGGCTCGGTTCTGGGCACAATCGTGCCGGGCCTGCCCATTCCCAATGGCGTGTTGATCCTGTTTGCCGTGGCAATCCTTGCCGCCTTCATTTTGGGGAAGACCGCGCTGGGCCGCTACACTTTCGCGCTCGGTTCCAACGAAGAGGCGGTGCGCCTCTCCGGCGTCAATGTCGATCGCTGGAAGATCGCCGTCTATGCCACTGCCGGCTCCATTTGTGGGGTCGCGGGCCTGCTCATTGCCAGCCGGCTCAATTCGGCCCAGCCCGCCCTCGGCCAGGGCTATGAGCTCGACGCCATCGCGGCCGTGGTTATCGGCGGCACCTCGCTTTCGGGCGGACGCGGCACCGTGCTTGGCACCTTGATCGGCGCGCTCATCATTTCCGTGCTGGCCAATGGCCTGCGCATTCTTTCAGTGGCTCAGGAATGGCAGACGGTTGTCACCGGCACCATCATCATCCTGGCCGTCTATGCCGATATACTGCGGCGCCGCAAACTTTAGGCGCCGATCATCCACCGCGCATCCGCGCCAATAAGAGGCACGTCCAAATGCCCGCAACGATCTCAGTAGCATGTGGGAGGATTACCATGCTCAATCGCCGTACCCTGCTCGGCGCGCTCAGCGCCATGGCCATGTTGGCCGCCAGCGGCCCCGTCATGGCTCAGGAACAATATGATATCGCACTGATCTCCAAGGGCTTCCAGCACCAGTTCTGGCAGGCCGTGAAGGCAGGTGCCGATCAGGCCGCCGCCGATCTGGGCGTAACCGTCACCTTCGAAGGTCCGGAAACCGAAAGCCAGGTCGACCGCCAGATGGACATGCTGGCCGCGGCCCTGTCCCGCAAGCCCGATGCCATCGGCTTTGCCGCCCTTGACAGCCAGGCTGCGACGCCATTGCTCCAGCAGGCCCAGGATGCCGGCATTCCGGTCATCGCCTTCGATAGTGGCGTTGATAGCGACATTCCGCTCACCACCGCCACCACCGACAACGTGGCTGCTGCCGCGCTGGCGGCCGACGTCATGGCCGAACTGATCGGCGGCGAAGGCAAAGTGGCCATTGTGGCCCACGACCAGACCAGCCGCACCGGCATCGATCGGGTGGAAGGTTTCTCCAACCGCGTCAAGGAAGCCTATCCCAATATTGAGATCGTTTCGGTCCAATATGGTGGCGGCGACCAATTGCAGTCGACCGAAATCACCAAGTCGATCCTCTTGGCCAATCCCGATCTCAAGGGCATTTTCGGTGCCAATGAGGGCTCGGTCCTGGGCGTTGCCAATGGCAAGCAGGAACTGGGTAGCGATATCGTGGTCATTGGCTATGACTCCGGCGCCGCTCAGAAGGCCTTCATCGAAAGCGGTGTGATCGCCGGCGCCATCACCCAGAATCCGGTGGGCATCGGCTACCAGACCGTGCAGGCGGCTGTGAGCGCGCTCAAGGGCGAAGAACTGCCCCCGATCATCGACACCGGCTTCTACTATTACAACAAGGACAATATGGACGATCCCAAGATCGCCGCTGTCCTTTACGATTGATTTCCTCCGGGTCGGGCGGTTCTCCCAACGGCCGCCCGGCCCAACTTTGTTCAGGACCAACCATGACTGACCTTTCCGGAAAGATTGTGCTTATCACCGCCGCTGCCCAAGGCATCGGCCGCGCTTCGGCCGAAGCTTTTGCTCGGGCCGGCGCTCGCGTGATCGCCACTGACATTAATGAGGCGCTGCTTTCAGAGCTTGATGGCACACCCAATGTCACGACGCGGCGCCTTGATGTGCTTTCCGACCCTGCCGTCCGGGAGGCGGTGGCCGAGATCGGTCAAATCGACGTGCTCTTTAACTGCGCCGGTGTCGTCCATAATGGCACCCTGCTCGAAATGAGCGACAGTGATCTCGACTTCGCGCTCGATCTCAATGTCAGGGCGCAGATCCGCACCATACGCGCGGTTCTCCCGCAAATGCTGGAGCGCAAAGACGGCGCCATCATCAATATGGCCACGGTTGCCTCATCCATAAAAGGCGTGCCCAACCGTGCCGCCTATACCATTTCCAAGGCCGCCGTGGTGGGCCTCACCAAATCCATCGCTGCCGACTACACCACGTCCAATATTCGCGTGAACGCCATTTGCCCCGGAACCGTTGATAGCCCCAGCCTCCACGAGCGCTGGAAGGCCACGGGGGATTTTGAGGGCGCCCGCAAAGCCTTTATTGCCCGCCAGCCTATCGGCCGTATTGCCCGCCCCGAAGAGGTGGCGGACCTGGCCGTCTATCTGGCCGGCGCCACCTACACCACTGGCCAGGTTCACATCATCGACGGCGGCTGGACGGCTTAGGTCATGTCGCCCTTCCGCTGAGGCCGGCCTGCTTTTCTTCTCCCCTGAGGGGAGAAGGTGGCCCGCAGGGCCGGATGAGGGGTTCAGCGCCGCGTTCAATGCGATGGGCTTTCACCCCTCACCCCAACCCTCTCCCCTGAGGGGCGAGGGGGCGCTGGAGCCGATACGTGCCTGTGCAATTGCCAAATCAGATGCAGAAAATGACAAAAATCATCTCTCTCACCACCCACGACCTCCGCTTCCCAACCTCCCAGTCGCTCGATGGGTCGGATGCCATGAACCCCGATCCCGATTATTCGGCCGCCTATGTGGTGCTGGGCACCGACAGCGCGCTGGAGGGGCATGGCCTGACCTTCACCATTGGTCGCGGCAATGAAGTGGTCGTGGCCGCAATCAAGGCCCTGACAGATCGCGTCACCGGCCTCGATCTTGACTGGATCGAAGCCGATCCCGGCCGCTTCTGGCGCCACATGACCGGCGATAGCCAGCTCCGCTGGATCGGTCCGGACAAGGGCGCCATGCACCTGGCGACCGGCGCCGTGGTCAATGCGGTCTGGGACCTCCTGGCCAAGCGAGCCAATAAGCCTGTCTGGCTCTATGTCAGCGAAATGAGCCCCGAACAGCTCGTTTCGATCATCGATTTCCGTTATCTGACCGACGCCATTACCCCCGCCGAGGCGCTGGCCATCTTCCGCAAGGCCGAGGCAGGCAAAGCCGAGCGCATCGCCAAGCTGCGCGCCGAAGGCTATCCCTGCTACACCACCTCGGCAGGCTGGCTGGGCTATTCCAATGAGAAGCTGACGCGCCTGGCCAAAGAGGCGGTGGAAAGCGGCTTTACCCATATCAAGATGAAGGTGGGGCGCGACCTCGACGACGATATTCGCCGCCTCGAAATCGTCCGCGCCATCATGGGCCCCGACCGCTATCTGATGATCGATGCCAACCAGGTCTGGGAGGTCGATCAGGCCATTGATTGGGTGAACCAGCTCAAGCGCTTCAACCCCTATTTCATCGAGGAGCCGACCAGCCCCGACGACGTCGAAGGCCACCGGAAAATCCGCGAGGCCATCGCCCCGGTCAAGGTTGCCACCGGCGAAATGTGCCAGAACCGTATTCTCTTCAAGCAGTTCATCACCCGCGACGCCATTGACGTGGTGCAGATCGACGCCTGCCGCATTGGCGGCCTGAACGAGGTGCTTTCCGTGCTGCTGATGGCCGCCAAATATGGCAAGCCGGTTTGGCCCCATGCTGGCGGCGTGGGCCTTTGCGAATATGTGCAGCACCTTTCTATGATCGACTATCTGGCGGTCTCGGGGGAGAAAGAGGGCAGGGTGATCGAATTTGTCGACCACTTGCACGAGCACTTCCTCGATCCCTGCGTCATCCAGGGCGCCGCCTATATGCCGCCGGAAAGCCCGGGCTTTTCCATCGAGATGAAACCCGCCTCCATCGCAGAGAACACGTTCCGCGGCTGATTAGCTGGCGCTCGTCTCGATGAGGCGAGTGCCGCTTTCCGCGCAGACCTGCCGGATGGAATCGAGCGGGCAGGCATCGGTGATAAAGCTATGGGCCTGGCTCACATGCCCGATCCGCACCGGGGCGGTGCGGGTGAACTTGGTCTGGTCCGCTACCAGAATGACATGGCGCGCATTGGCCATGATCGCCTGCGCCACCTTCACCTCGCGATAATCAAAATCGAGCAGCGCCCCGTCCGGGTCGATGGCGGAAACCCCGATCACGGCAAAATCCACCTTGAACTGCCGGATGAAATCGACCGCGGCCTCGCCCACAATGCCCCCGTCGCTGGGCCGCACGACGCCGCCGGCAATCACCACCTCCACCGAGGGCACGACACGCAGGTGATTGGCGACATTGATATTGTTGGTAATGACCATGAGCCCGCGATGGTCGGCCAGCGCCTGGCTCACCGCCTCGGTGGTGGTGCCGATATTGATAAAGAGCGACGCATTGTCGGGAATTAGTGCCGCTGCCGCCCGGCCGATTGCGCGCTTTTCGGTCGGTGCGATCTGCCGCCGCGCTTCATATTCGACATTTTCCACGCCCGAGGGGTGCATGGCCCCGCCATGGGTGCGCTTGAGCGCGCCCCGGTCGCACAGAATGTTGAGGTCCTTGCGAATGGTTTGCGGCGTGACGTCAAAGGCCAATACCAGCTCTTCGACGCTGACCTCCCCCTGCTGGCGTGCCAACTCGACAATCTTCGCCTGCCGCATTGTGGGGGTCATATATGCGCTCTCCCTTTCGTTTGGTGCTTAAACGAAAGGGTGGCGGGTGGGAAGGGTGGTTTCAGCTCAGTCCTTTTTGACTTCCAGTAGCGCCCTTTGCCGGAAGAAACGCCGTTCAGCCTCTTTTGTCTTTTTGCCGGCCCAATACATGAAAACTGATAGGGCAAAGAAAAAAAGGCCGAAAATCAAGCACGCAGTAACGGTCAAAAAGAACACGAAGGGTTGGGCCGTCTGGCTTATATAGCCAGACGCGTGACGGCCGAGCTCCCGTACGTGACCAGACAGGAGACCCTGAGCTGCTAGAAACAGGCCGATCGTACCAAGGATCAAAAAGACCAGGCTTCCCCACATCGTCGCCCCCTTCGCCAAAGCTCGAATTTAGGACTAATGGGGCGATGCGGTTGCGGCAAACGCTAAGGGCTGGCTTGCCTAACGCAAGGCAAAAGGCGTTCGGCAGATTTACCCCGCCCGTTTCGACCACTTCACCTGCGGCACAAACGCAAAATCCCGATCGAACGGATAGCTTGGCCGCGGCGTGTGCTTGCGCTCGGTCCGCTCCACGAACTGGTCCACCACGCCAGGAGAAAGTGCCATGATGCCCGGATTGGCGATGGGTCCCAGTTCGGGCGAGAGATAGCCCGATTTCACCGCGATGATCTTTGCGGCTTTCGGGTCGAGCCCGAGCTTGGTAAAATCCGCGATATTGTGGAAGGGACGCCGCCGCGCCGTCAGCACCAGGTCAATGCCGCCAATGCGCACCACCGCCTCACGCAAGCGCACATCGTCTGTTGCGAGCAAGAACATCACCTCGGCCTCCGCATCGACCGGTATGCTCGACGGATCAAGATTCGCCCCGATATGCAGCTTCACCCGCGCGCCCACGCCAGCTGCATAGGTCGCATCGGTCGCCGCCTTGTCGGCGATACCCGCAAAAACGACGCCCGTCGCCCCCTTGGCGATCAATTCGGCCAAGACCTCAGCGCGGTCGCCCACGCCGCCACCGGTGGGGTTGTCCCCCGATTCGGCGAGCACCACCGGGTGGGTTGTGCTGGCAACGGCCCGATCCACGCATTCGGCAATCGAGCCGGTCTCCATGCCGAAAACGAAGCCGTCCCGAATGTCCCAATAATTTTGCGCCAGATGCGCGGCGGCTTTCTCTATGGCAACCCGGTCCGTACCCGTCACCACCGCACAAGCTGTGGCGCGCGGCTCGTCGGCCCAGACATAGCCAACCTGGAAGCTGGCATCCCAGATGCCGCTCGGTTCTTCGACTTTATGGATCTGCGCATAAAAGCTCCTGGCTGGCTCATCCTGCGTCGAGGTGCGCTCGCCCGGCAGCAGCACCGGCACCGGCGCCCAGGCCAGAACCGGCTTCACGCCGGTCTTGAGCGCCCGCACCAGCATGGTCACGGCCCGGCGCATGGTGTCGGGCACATCGATATGGGGCGCGGTGCGATAGGTGGAGAACATGTCCAGCACGTCGATAATGCGCTGGGAAATATTGCCATGAAGGTCATAGCTTGCTGAAATCAGCACGTCGGGGCCAACCACCTCGCGCACCGCGCTGATGAAATCGCCCTCGGCATCGAACATGCCTTCGACATGCATGGCGCCATGCATGGCCAGATAAACCCCGTCGAGCGGCATTGCCGCCTTGAGCCCATCGAGAATTTCGCTCTTCCAGCGTTCATAAAGAGCCCGTTCCACCGGCCCGCCGGCAATGGCGCGGGCATGCAGAATGGTCACGAACTCGGCCGGAAAATGCGTCAGGAAATCGAAATATTGATCCTTGAGCATGGAGGGGCCGCGCAGCACGCGAAAATCGGCTTCGCGGGCGAGGACGGGATTATAGGTGCTGCATTCGGTGTGCAGTCCGGCAACGGCGATTTTCACTAGAGAACTCCAGGGACTTCGGCTTCGATATTGTGATTGGTGCGCACCGGCCGCGGCGTGAGCCTTCCGGTGAGGAACAGGCTGACCACCAGCATGGGGATGACGCAGGCGACCCCGAGCCGGATATCGCTATGCTCGGCCACAAAGCCGATCAGCGGCGGCCCGATGAGAAAGCCCGTCAGCGCCACGAAGGAGAGTACGGCCACATTGGCCGAGGCAGCGCGGTCGCCGATCCCGGCTGCGGCCGTCACCGCCAGCGGGAAGCCCACGGAAACGCCAATACCAATGGTGCCAAAGCCGATAAGGGCCATCTCGACGCTGGGGGCAATGAACAGCAGCACCGCGCCGGCCACGGCCAGCGTGCCACAGAGCCGCGCCGTGTTGACGCTGCCCAGCCGCTGCTTGAGAAAGTCGCCGCCGAACCGACCGGCGGCCACCATGAAGGCAAAGACGGAATAGCCCAGCCCGACCAGCCCGCCTTCGGCGCCGAGTGCGTCGCGCAGGAAAATGGCCGACCAGTCTGCCATGGCGCCCTCGGTCATGGTGATGCCGAAGACGAACAGGCACACCCCGATCAGCGCCGGGCCGGGCAGCGACCAGGCTGAACGTTTGGCCTGCCCATTGTCGGCTTGCTCATGGTCGTTGAGCGCGGGCAGCGCCCAGGCGGCGGCGAGCGCGACCGGCAAGACGATAAAAGCCAGGAGTGGCACGGCAACGCCCGGCGCCACGCCGGCCGCGGCAAATCCCGAGCCGATCAGGCTGCCCGCCATAATGCCGAGCGACCAGCAGCCATGCGAGGTGTTCATGATCAGCCGTCCGGTGGATTTCTCCACCAGATCTGCCTCCACATTCAGCCCCAGCTCCACAAAGGAAATGGCCGAACCCGCCAGCATCAGCGCGATGAAGAGCAGCACCGGATCGGGCGCCAGAACCGGCAGGCTGGCAGCGATGGAGTAAAACACAAAGCCGGTGAGAATGGCCGTGCGCGCGCCGATCCGCCCCACCAGCGGCCCGGCGAAGGGCAGGGTCAGCAGTGTGCCGACCGGCAGACCAAGCAGCGCAATGGCTAACCCCGCCGGGCCAAGGCCCATGGCAGCCTGAATTTCCGGAATGCGCGGCAACCACGAACCGAAAGCCACTGGCTGTAGAAAGAAGACCAGCATCACGAGGCGTTGGGGGGAAAGGAGAGACATGAAACTGCTCGATTGTGATGGCCACCGGCCTACCCGGCGGCACGACGCGGCTCCCTCCCCTTGATGGGGAGGGTTGGGGTGGGGTGCTTCAGAGGCGCAATCCTTGGCGGTCCTCCAATTCCTTCCTCTGAGGAGAAGGAGACAGGCCAGCGTGACTTCCACTCCCACCCTTCCGTCCTCGGGCCTGACCCGAGGACCAGTTGAGACATCCACCGCGTCGCCAATGACCCTCGGATCAGGTCCGAGGGCGGCACGGTGGTTTAGAAATTAGTCCTGCTTGGGCATCGGATAAGGCAAATATCCCACGAACCCCGTCAGCTTCCATTGCCCGGAAACCTTGCGGCAGAAATAGAGCGTCTGCCAATTGAGGACATCCTTGCCGCCATCGGCCAGGGCAATCTCGCCATTGAACTTCTTGTGGGCAATGGCGCGTTCGCCAGTGATCTCGATTTCGGTCAGGCTCGTCGCGCGGTGAATGCCGGCCTCTTGATCTTCGGCATAAACCACCTTCTGCCCCTCATGGGCCTGGCGCAGCCACTCATCGCGATAGTCTGCGAGGGTAGGGAAGCTGATCGTCCAGCCATCGGGATTGTCGTCCTTATTGCCATTGATGCCCATGAAGTCATCGGCGACGAAATCCTCTTCCACCATCGACCAGTCGGCATTGACAAAGGCCTTGATGTCGCGCGGCACCAGCATGGTCCAGATTGCCGAGCGGTCGGCATCATTGGGAAAGGGATTGGTCGAAAGGCTCATCTCGGTCTCTTGCTGGCTGCCGGCGCGCTGACGCACGTCCGCCATTTCTGTTTCAAATTTTCACGCACGACATACACATGCAGTCTCATGAAAGAGGCCACATGGATACCAATTGCGACATGGTGCGCGTTCCCTTGCCATTTGTCCACACCCATGACGCGCATTTTGACGCCTGAGATGCCTAGAAATGCAGCAATACGGTGCTGGTTTGGGCAAAGCGCGTGGGTGGCTTAAATTGGTATTGTATTGGCGTCGAATGTGTGTTGACATTGTGTTGGCAAGGCGCCTAGTCTTGAAAATCGTTTACACAAACGGCACCGATCCGCAAGAGATCGGCGGGTTGATAAAAAAGGGAACGTCAAGGTATGCGGGTAGGCATTATCGGCCTCGGCTATCGTCTGGGATATCTGGCGCGGGTCTTTTCCGCGGCGCGCGACGATTTCGAGATTGTGGGCTATGTCGACCCGGCACCGGCCGGTTTGCCCTATACTGCCGAGCATGGCGTTTCCGTCGGTTCTCAATATGACAGCCTCGAGCAGATGATCGACGAAGGGAACCTCGATCTGCTCATGGTCGGCTCGCCCAATCACCTGCATCTCGAGCATATTCGCATTGGCCTTGAACGCGGCATGAAGATCTTTGCCGAAAAGCCGGTTGTGACCTCGGTAGAGGACACCATGGCGCTGGCCGAACTGATCGGCAAATACGGCTCGGACAATGTCATGGTTGGGCTGGTCCTGCGCTATGCCCCGCTTTATGTCGATCTGCGCAAGGCTCAGGCCGAGGGTCGGTTGGGCGATATTGCCTCCATCGAGGCCTCAGAGACCATCCCGCCCTATCACGGCGCCTTTTTCATGCGCGACTGGCGGCGCTACCAGCAATATTCGGGCAGTTTCATGCTCGAAAAATGCTGCCACGATCTCGACCTTTACAATGGCGTCATGGGTTGCCGCCCGCGCTTCGTGGCCAGCTTTGGCGGCCGCAAGAGCTTCACTCCGGAAAATGCTCCCCAGGATGCCGGCGCCAACGATCTCACTGTCTATCACCGCAAGCCTTCGGGTTGGATGGGCTCGGACAAGGTCTTCGACAGCGACGGCGATATCATCGATTTTCAGTCCGCCCTCGTGCAATATGAGAACGGCGCGGCGCTGACCTTCCACACCAATATGAACGTGCCTGACGACTTCCGTCGTTTCGCGGTGATCGGCGCTAAGGGCATGGCGGAAGGCGATTTCATCCGTAATTATTTCAAGGTCACCGACAGCCGCACCTCCGAGCGGCTTGAGGACAAGACCTATCAGGTCTCCGAGCTCAGCCAGCATTACGGCGCTGACGAGCAGATGGCCGAGGACATCCTCAAGCATATGATCGATGGTGTGCCTCTGCCGGTCTCGGTGACCGACGCGCTGGAGGCGGGGCTCCTGGCTCTCTCGATGGACGAGGCCATGCGCACCAAGTCGGTGATCGACATGACCCCCATCTGGCAGCGCTTCGATGCTGCCCTGGGCAAGGGACGCTGAGGAGACACGCCGATGACCAGCACCAGAAGCGCCACCCTCTTCGCCCTCGCCCTGCTGGCACCGGCATTGATCTATATCCTGACGATCGTGGCTTACCCGCTGTTCGACACGATCGTGCTCAGCTTCACCAATGCGTCGCTGCGTCAGGATTACGATTTTGTCGGCTGGGCCAATTACCAGCGCATTTTCGGTGCCGGCAATTTCACCGAAGTCATCATCCGCACCTTCATCTGGACCTTCTTTTCGGTCTCCATGAAAATGGTCATCGGCATGTGCGGCGCAGTCCTGCTCAATGCGGCAATTCCCGGCCAGGCGCTGTTCCGCATTCTCACCATGCCGCCCTGGATCGTGCCCATGGCCATCGGCATTTTCATGTGGGGCTGGATGTATAATGGCCAGTTCGGCATGATCTCGGGCCTGTTGCAGAATTTCGGCATCACCGATGGCCCCATTGCCTGGCTGGCCTATGGCAATACCGCCTTCTGGGCCACCATTGTCACCGATGTGTGGATCGGCGTGCCCATGGTCACCATCTATTTCCTGGCCGCCATGCAATCGATCCCGCGCGATCTGCATGAAGCCGCCTGGACCGATGGTGCAGGCCGCTTCTATCGCTTCCGCCGCATCACCGTGCCTTTGATGGTGCCCGCCATCATCACCATGAGCCTGCTCTCGCTCATCGCCACCTTCAATTCTTTCGATATCATCTGGATCCTGACCCAGGGCGGCCCGTCCGGCTCGACCACCACCATGATTATCGACACCTACAAGACCGCCATGGGCTCCCGGAAATATGGCGAAGGCGCCGCGCGCGCCGTGGTCATCTCGCTCTTCGTGACGGCTTTCTGCATCGTCTACTTCCGCGCGGTCCGCAAGCTCCAGCAGGGAGAAGCCAAATGAGCGACGTCGCCCGTTCCACCGAAGTGGCTGCCGCCGACAGCAAGGCCAGCGTCAAGCCCCGCCGCGGGCTCTGGTCCGCCGCCCGACCGATGATCGACCGCTATAGTCTGCTCGAGGTGGTCGGGCTCTATGTCGGTATCGCGATCTTCCTGTTCTTCGTCCTGGCGCCGTTCATCGAAGGCTTCCTGGTGTCATTGAAGCCTTTGGCGCAGCTCTTTTCCACGCCCTATAGCTTCATCCCCAAAAACTGGTCCTTCGATGCCTATGTCAATATGTGGGTCTCGGTGCCGGCCCTGGGCATGCACATCTTCAATTCCTTCTTCATCTCGACCGTGGTGACGCTCATTGTCGTCGTCATTGTCGTGCCCGCCGCCTATGCCTTTGCCCGCTTCAACTTCACCGGCGCCGGGCTGATGCTGGGCGCGTTCCTCGCGGTCAACATGTTCTCGGGCGCCGTGCTGCTCATCCCGCTGTTCCGGCTGATGCGTACCCTTGGCCTGCTCAATACCTATTGGGCCATGATCGTGCCGGGCGCCGCTTTCCTCATCCCGTCCTCCGTGTGGCTGTTGCGCACCTATATGATGCGCATTCCCCGCGAGCTCGACGAGGCCGCCTGGGTCGATGGCGCCAGCCGTCTTTATACCCTGCGCCGGGTCATCCTGCCGCTGGCCATGCCGGGCATCGTGGTCGTTGCCATCATGACCTTTATCGGCGCCTACGCCCAGCAATTCATCTTCGCGCTGACCTTCAACTCCAAGACCGAATTCATGCCTTTGCCGATCGGGCTCTTTGCCTTCTTCGGCAAGCAGGAAGTGATCTGGAACGAGCTGATGGCGGCCTCTTTCGTCGGAATCCTGCCGGTCATGATCGTGATCGTGTTCCTGCAGCGCTATCTCGTCGCCGGTCTCACCGCCGGTGCCGTGAAGCAATAACTGGAGCGCCTCTTTGCCGAGGCGCGCCAACAAGGGTTTGGAGATCGCTCGGTGTCTGATGCCGAACGGCTCCAGAAGGGCCGAGGGGCCCATAATCAAGGGAGACTACAAGTGAAAAAGACAATCGGTTTGCTGACCGTGTCCATGCTGGCCCTGGCCGGCGCTGCCCCGGCGGCTTACGCGCAGGACAAGGAAATTGCCTTCATCAACTGCGGTGACGAGCTGACCGCAGGCTACGCCGACTACTTCGCCGAGTGGGAAGCTGCCAATCCCGGCTTCAAGGTTGTGCCCGAGATCGTGGGCTGGGGCCAATGTCAGGATAAGGTGACCACGCTCGCCGCTGCGGGCACCCCGGTTGCCCTCGCCTATGTCGGCTCGCGCACCCTCAAGCAGTTCGCCCAGAACGACCTGATCGTGCCCGTTCCGATGACCGACGAGGAAAAGGCATCCTACTACAATTACGTGCCCGACACCGTCACCTTCGACGGCACCCAGTGGGGCGTACCGGTCGCCTTCTCGACCAAGGCCCTGTTCTGGAACAAGGACCTGTTCGAAGAAGCCGGTCTCGATCCGGAAGTGCCGCCCAAGACCTGGGAAGAAAAGATCGCTTTCGCCAAGCAGATCACCGAGAACACCGACGCTGCCGGCTATGGTGCCGTTGCCAAGACCTTTGACAACACCATGCACCAGTTCCTGCATTGGGTTTACACCAATGACGGCCTGATCATCGACGCCGACAACAATATCGTTGCCAACTCGCCCCAGGTCCTGGCTGCCCTCACCGCTCTTCGCGACATCATCCCCTATTCCGAAGAAGGCCCGACTGCTTACGAGCAGAACGAAGTCCGCGCCATCTGGCTCGATGGTGGCGTCGCCATGATCGAAGCCTCGGTCGGTGCGGCTCTGCGCGCCGAAGAAGCCGGCATGAATTGGGGTGTCGCCCCGCTGCCGCTCGGTCCGGATGCCAAGGGTCCCGGTACCCTGCTGATCACCGACGCCCTGGCCGTTTTCAAGGGTACGGGTGTGGAAGAGCAGGCCATTAGCCTGGCCAAGTTCATCACCGATGGCCAGCGCCAGTGGGATGCGGAAATGGCCCAGGGCCTGACCCCGCTGCGTCCGCTGCATTCCGACGAACTGGTTGCCGAAACCCCCTATTGGAAGCCGTTCCTGGACGGCATCGAATTCGGTGGTCCCGAGCCGCTGTTCACCGACTATATCGGTCTGCAGAACACCATGATCGAAATGGTCCAGTCGGTCGTGACCGGCGCTGCCGAGCCTGAGGCCGCCCTCGAAAAGGCCGCCGCTGAGCTCGAACTTTACAAGTAAGGTCCCTCCCGACCGGCCGCCGTCCCAAGGGGCGGCGGCACCCTTCCCAATTTCCGTGCCCGGAGACGCGAACCATGTCGCAACTGAGCCTCAAGCGCCTCGAAAAGTCCTTCAACGAGGCCCGCATCATCAAAGGTATCGATCTTGATGTCAGCGAGGGCGAATTCGTGGTTTTTGTCGGCCCCTCGGGCTGCGGCAAGTCGACCCTATTGCGCATGATCGCGGGCTTGGAAGATGTCAGCGCCGGCGAGATCGAGATCGGCGGCAATATCGTGAACGACCTGCCGCCCGTGCAGCGCGGCATCGCCATGGTCTTTCAGTCCTACGCGCTCTATCCGCACATGAGCGTTTATGAAAATATCGCTTTCCCGCTGCGCGTGGAAAAGCTGCCCCAGGCCGAAGTCGACAATCGCGTCCAGGCCGCCGCCAAGGTGCTCCAGCTTGAAAGCCGTTTGCAGCACCGTCCGGGCCAGCTCTCCGGCGGCCAGCGCCAACGTGTCGCCATTGGCCGCGCCATTGTGCGCCAGCCCAAGATTTTCCTCTTCGACGAGCCGCTCTCCAATCTCGACGCGGCCCTGCGCTCGGAAATGCGCATTGAGCTGATGGAGCTGCACAAGCGGCTCGGCTCAACCATGATCTATGTGACCCACGACCAGATCGAGGCCATGACCATGGCCGACAAGATCGTGGTGCTCAATGCCGGTGAGATCAGCCAGATCGGCTCGCCGCTCCAGCTCTATCACAAGCCGGACAATCTCTTCGTGGCCGGCTTTATCGGCTCCCCCAAGATGAACTTTATCAATGGCAAGGTCCGCAGCGCCAATGGCACCACCGTGGCGGTCGATCTGGGCAAGCTGGGCACGATCGAATTGCCGCGCTCGAACACGGCCGTGGCCGGTCAGGACGTGACCCTGGGCATTCGTCCCGAGCATTTGACCCTGGGCGGCGGCGAATTCGTTATCGAAACCGTTCCCAATATTGTCGAGCATCTGGGCATCCACACCATCGGCTATTCAGTGCTGCCTGGCGGGGAGAACTTTATCGGCCTGTTCGAAGGCAATCCCGATCTCGAAGACGGCAAGGCCATGAAGGTCGGTTTCGATATCGCCCAGGCGCATTTGTTCGACGCCAAGGGTTTAGCCGTCTATTGATAGCGCGATGGCCGCACCGGGCGTCGCCCGCGCCGGCGGCACGTCCCGGTTCGTCCATGCGGCAAACAAGGAGCTGGAGCACATAGGCTTTTCGTTGAAATGTTGAGGTGATCCAAGGGGGACGGGCAATGCTGGACATAGTGGGGCTTTTGCAGACCGAAAAGGACGCGTTCACGCGGTCCGAACGGGCCCTGACCGAAATTGTCCTGGCCGATGTCGATAGCGTGCTCAAGATGAGCATCGTCGATCTGGCCGCCCAGGCAGATGTGTCTCCCCCCACCGTCACGCGTTTCTGCCGACGCCTTGGCTGCGACTCTTACGCCGATTTCAAGGTGCGACTGGCCCAGTCGCGCTTTGTCGGACAGCGCTATTTCGCGCCCAAGGCCGGCCCCACCAGCGTGCCCGAGATCGCCCAGGGTGTCGTCAACGGCATCCAGTCCATCATCTACGAAACTTTCGAACAGCTCGATTTCAACGCTGTGGAACGGGCCGCCGAAAGCATCGTCAAGTCCAACTATGTGCTCGCCTTTGGTTCGGGCGGCGCCTCGTCCATGATGGCCGGCGAGATCGAGACCCGCCTGTTCCGCCTCGGCCTCAAGGTTGCCTCCACCGACGATCATCAGCTGCAATTGATGCGCGTCGCCGCCGCACCCCCCGGCACGGTCATCATCGGCTTTTCCATGTCGGGCAATAATGCCCAATTGGCCAAGACCCTGACCGTGGCCGGTGAATATGGCCTCACCCGCATCGTCGCTACCCGTTCGGGCTCCATGGTCTCGGGCCAGACCGATATCCTCCTGCCGGTCAATTGGCATGAAAATTCCGATATCCTGCGCCCCACGCCCGGCCGCTATGCCTTCCTCGCCACGGTCGATGTCCTGGCTCAGACCGTGGCCACCCGTCTCGGCCCCGCGGCTGTCGCCAGCATGCGCCGCATCAAACACCAACTTGTCGTCAATCGCGACGGCGACGACGCCCAGCCGCTGGGGGA
Organism: Devosia sp. XK-2; assembly: GCF_037113415.1. Taxonomy (NCBI): domain Bacteria; kingdom Pseudomonadati; phylum Pseudomonadota; class Alphaproteobacteria; order Hyphomicrobiales; family Devosiaceae; genus Devosia; species Devosia sp. XK-2. The sequence continues at coordinate 346,195 of NZ_CP146608.1, forward strand.
CTGATGCAGCCTCCTTCAGGGGTGCTATCGGCCCGAAATCCGGTCTGTGGCTCCACCCCACCCTCATTCCCTCCCCATCAAGGGGAGGGAGGCGCAGGCTGAAGCGCCAATGTTCATCGTCTCCCTCCCCCTTGTGGGGAGGGATCAAGGGTGGGGGTGCTGCGCCCGCCACCAAGCTCGGACTTCAACGACAGAGTTCTCTCAATGACCACCTCTTTCTCCCTCGTCACCACCTGGTCCCCAGCCACCGACAGCGAGCCGCTCGGCTATGGCCTCGAGCTGACCAACAAGGGCGACAAGCCCATCGCCAATTTTCAGCTCGGCTTTTCCGGCCCGGCGCGCATCGACCCGCATGCAACGCTGGAAAACGGCAAGCTCCTCAAGCGCCTGTCCAACCACACCCTGATTGCCCCGCCCGATGGCTATGTGCTCCAGCCCGGCGCCACTTGGACGGCCACGGCGCGCGGTCTCTCCTATGGCCTCAGGCATTGGAGCGATGGCGCCAATTCGGCCTATCTGGTGCTGGAGGGCGGCGACATTGTCGCCATTCCCACTGCGCCGACCCAGGGCAAGGGTCACAATTCGCCACTGCTCAAAGGCGCGGCAAAATTCCCGGTGCCGGCCAAGGCGCCCGCGCCCTTTTCGATCATTCCCTGGCCCAAACATGTCGCCGCCACTGGCAACCGCATCGCCCCGCCGGGCTATGACCTCAAGCCGGTCGGCGAATTGGCTGGCCGCGCCGCCAAGGCCTTTGCCGCGCTGACCGCCGAACTCTTCCCGGTCGAAGCCATTGTGCGTCCGGCCGCCGAAGCCGGCATGCCAGTTCATATCGTCGAAACGGCGGGTCTGGGCGATGAAGCCTATGAGATCGCCTTCGCCGACAACAGCGCCACGGTCTCCGCCACAACGCGTCAGGGCATGTTCTACGGCCTTGTGACCCTTGGCCATATCCTGCGCGGCGCCAAGCAATATCCGGCCACCTTCAGCTTCCCCACATCCGGCACCATTGCGGACGAACCCGGCTTTGGCTTCCGCGGCAACCATCTCGATGTGGCGCGCCAGTTCTATACCGCCGCCGAAGTCGGCCGCCTCATCCGCATCATGGCCTGGAACAAGATGAACAGGTTCCACTGGCACCTCACCGAGGACGAAGCCTGGCGCCTGGAAATCGACGCCTATCCGGCGCTCACCGAAATCGCCGCCTGGCGCGGCCATGGCAAGGCCTTGCCGCCGCTGCTCGGCTCTGGCCCCCAGCCGACCGGCGGCTACTATTCCAAGCAGACCGTGCGCGAGATCGTCGCCCTGGCTGATGATCTGGCCATTGCCGTCATTCCCGAAATCGACATGCCCGGCCATTTCTACGCCGCGTTGCAGGCGCTTCCGGAGCTGCGCGATCCGGCAGAGCAGGGCGAATATCAGTCGGTTCAGGGCTTTCCCAACAATAGCCTCAACCCCGCCCATGAGCCGGTCTATAAGTTCATCGAGACCGTGATCGACGAGACGCTGGAGCTCTTCCCTGCCGGCATCTTCCATCTGGGCGCCGATGAAGTGCCGCTGGCCGCCTGGTCCGGCTCTCCCCTGGCCCTCGACATGCTCGAAAAACTGGCTGGCCCTGCCATGCGGGCCAAGCACGAGGCCCAGTTCAATGTGCTCGGCAATCACCACGGCGCCGACGAGATCGAAGGTTCGCCCACGGCCATCCTCCAGGCCGAGTTCATCAAGCGGGTGCATAAATATATCGCGTCAAAAGGCGCGGTGACGGGCGGCTGGGAGGAGGCGGCCCACGGCGATGCCGTGGACAAGGCCAGTTCCTATGTCATCGGCTGGCGCAATGTGGAGATCAATGCGGCCCTGGCCGAACGCGGCTTCGACATCGTCGTCTCACCCGGCCAGCGCTATTATCTCGACATGGCCAATGGCGTCTCCTGGGCCGAGCCTGGCGCCGGTTGGGCCGGCTGGTCCGGTCCGCAGGAAACCTACGAGTTCGAGGCCCGTGCCGGCTTCTCCGCTGAGGGCTTGAAGCATTTGAAAGGCATCCAGAGCTGCATCTGGTCCGAGAGCATGACCGACCGCGCCATTTTCGACCGCCTGGTCTTCCCGCGCCTCTCCGCCATCGCCGAAGCCGGCTGGACCCTGCCCGAGCGCAAGAGCTGGGACCGCTTCAAGGCCATGGTTGGCCTGATGCCGATCATGTACGGGCACTTCGAGCAGGCCGTGTAACGGCAAAATCTCTCCAGCGGAGAGATTTTAGGCGAGAAGGCCATGAGAGCTGTGCTCGAATGGCGGGGCGGAGTGACTGTCCTCCCGCTCATCCGGCGCTTCGCGCCACCTTCTCCCCGAGAGGGAGAAGAATAGAGGCGAACGCTGCGGCCCATTCCTCTCCCTCTCGGGGAGAGGGGCGCCAGTAGGCGGTAGAGAAGGGAGCCACACCCTCGATGCCCTCCCTCCCCCTCAAGGGGAGGGAGGCGCGGCAGCGGCAGTTGTGCGCAGTTAACCGAACGGATTCTCCACCATCGGCCAGATATCCCGCCGCGCCTTGCGATAGTCCGTCTCCGCCGGCCGGTTCGGATAAGGCTTGCCCGCCGAGCAATAGACAATCTCCGACGCGATTTTCGAGAACGAGTCGTAGAAATGATTGGTCGATTTGATCAGCAGGATTTTCCGCGATGTCGGCTCGATCCCCAGTGCCGAAAACAGGCTCGGGTCGAAACTCTGCGCCCGCGTCGAATTGAGAATCACGTCGATCCCCTCGAAATGAATCCAGGCCGCATCGCCGAAGGGCGCAAAGCTGTCGCCAAATTTCATTTCCGCATTGCGCACCAGGCGCTTGACGGTCACCCGTGCATCCACCGGCTGACCGGTATGGGGCGCCGATTTTGCCCCGAAGCGCAGCGGGATGACCGCGCCTTCCCCCGCCGCAAAACAGATCTGCACCGCAATCGGGTCCCAGATCGTGCCGACCGCCACATCGGTCACGCCACGGGTCATCATTTCGCGAAGGATCACCGTCGCATCGCCGGCTGTGCCGCCGCCGGGATTGTCCCAGACATCGGCAATCACCACCGGCCCTTTTGGCGCGGCGAGGGCAGCGTCGACGGCTGTCTTCTCGTTCACCTGGCTGACCATGAACGTGCCACGCATCGAAAACAGCTCGCGGCCCAATTCTTCGGCCAGCGCATCGCCCATGGCCTTTCTGTCGTCGGTAACCGCGACAATCTTGGTGCCCATCTCGGGCACATCACCGGCCATGAAGCCATGCACCACCGAGAGCGACAGCAGGTCCGGCTCGGATTGTTCGAGCGCCATCAGCTTATCGACAAATCCACGCATGGGCTGCTTGCTGGTGGGGAAAACATCGATCATCCGACAATCGAAAATGCTCATCACCGGCTGGATCTCGCCCTTCAGCGTCCGCACCGCAATGTCCCACAAGTCGCGCGCCCGCTCGACGAAATCGGTATGCGGGAACTCCTTGAAGTAAACAAAGAAGTCGGCCGCCGCGGCGCGTTTATCGGTCAGATGGCTATGCGGATCGAGCTCGGCGCAAACCAACACATCGGGTCCCACAATGGCGCGAATACGGGTCAACAGATCGCCTTCGGGGTCGTCATAGCCCTGCGCCACCATGGCCCCGTGCAGCCCCAGCACCACGCCATCCACCGGCATGGCGGCGTGCAATTGCCCGATGATCTCGTCGCGCAATTCCTCATAGGTCGCCTGCGCCACCAGGCCCGCCGGGTCGGCCCAGCTTGCCGTACCCTCGATCAGGGTCCACGCTTCCCGCGCACAGACTTCGCGGCCCACGGTAATGGGTGCGGTGCACAGGGTCGGCGTCGGCGGGTGCTGGCCGGGCTTGGCATGCAGCGATGCCTCGAAGGCGCGCTTGTCGATCGCAATCGGGGAGAATGTATTGGTCTCGGTGGCCAGGGCCGCGGTGAAAAGGCGCAAGGGAAACTCGTCTGCTGAAAACGCGTCAATGCCAAATGGGGCTATGGCCACGCTACACCAAGCCGGGTGACGATTCACGTAATAAATTTACATTTTGAGGCGTGGTGCTCGCATAGTTGCGTGGTTTGTGGGTATAAATCTGCTATCGAACGAAATTGAGTTTCAAAAACAGACGGAAAGGACATTCTCATGCCGATCAAGCGCTATGGTGCGGAAAAGTCGGGTGCTGGCGGGCAGAACCTGCCTTTCGCGCGCGCGGTCGAGGCCGGTGGCTGGCTCTATGTCTCTGGCCAGGTCGCCATGAAAGATGGCGAAATCCAGGGCACCGGCATTATCGAGCAGACCCATCTGACCATCCAAAATGTCATCGCCATTCTCGAAGAGGCCGGCTACGGGCTCGAGCATGTGGTGCGCTGCGGCGTCTGGCTCGATGATCCGCGCGATTTCTGGAGCTTCAACGCCGTCTATAAATCCTATTTCGGCGAGCATCCGCCGGCCCGCGCCTGTGTGCAAAGCCATATGATGGTCGACTGCAAAGTCGAAATTGAATGTGTGGCCTATAAGGGGCCGTGAGGACAGCATACGTAGCTTCACCCCACCCTCATTCCTTCCCATCAAGGGGAAGGAGGCGCAGGATCAGGGCTATGTGTTCATCGTCTCCCTCCCCTTAATGGGGGGGTCAAGGGTGGGGGTATTTGGGATACGGGGTGCAAAACTATGACAGCCAATTCCTTCCGCCTTGATGGCAAGACCGTCCTCATCTCCGGCGCTGGTGGCGGCATTGGCCGCACGCTTGTCGAGACCTTTCACGCCGCCGGCGCCCAAGTGGTCGGAGCCGACCGGGAAGCGAAAATGCTCGAAGGCCTCCCGCTGACGCGCAGCATCACCTTCGACCAGATCGACGCCAAATCGACCCGCGCTGCGGTCGAGGCCGATATTGCCGCCAATGGTGTGGTAGATGCCGTCATCGCCAATGCCGGCTTCACCCGCGCCGAACATCTGGGCCAGCTCGATGACGATGTCTGGGCCAGCGAAATGGCCATCAATCTCAACGGCGCCTATGCCCTGGTCGATCCGATTGCCGAGGCCATGGCCAAGCGCGGTTCGGGCAGCGTGGTGCTGATCTCTTCGGTCAATGCGCTGGCTCATTTCGGCAATCCGGCCTATTCGGCCGCCAAGGCCGGGTTGATCGCCTATGCCAAGGCCATTGCCGTCGAGCGCGGCGCCGAGGGGGTGCGCGCCAATGTCGTGGCGCCGGGCTCCGTGCGCACGCCCGCCTGGGATCATCGGCTGGCGGCGGATCCGAAATTGCTCGACAAGGTCCTGCCGCATTATCCTCTTGGCCGCATGGTCAGCCCGGAAGAAGTCGCCAATGCCGCCCTGTTCCTGGCTTCCGACGCTGCTTCCGGCATTACCGGCGCCACCATTCCCGTCGACGCCGGTCTCACCGCCGGCAATCTGCGGTTCGTCAACGAGGTTCTGAGGGCGCAATGACCCATTTTTCCGAACTCGATACCCCGGCCGTGCTGATCGATCTCGATCGCGCCGAGGCTAATCTGAAAAAGGCGCAGGATGCCGCCGACCGGGCCGGTATTGCCCTCAGGCCCCATATCAAGACCCACAAACTGCCCTTCTTTGCCAAAAGACAGGTAGAACTGGGCGCCGTCGGCGTCACCGTCCAGAAATTGGGTGAAGCCGAAGTCATGGCCGATGCGGGCCTCACCGATCTTTTGTTGACCTTCAACATTATCGGCGCCGCCAAGCGCAGCCGCCTCAAGGCCCTTCATAATCGGGTCACCATCCGCACCGTGGCCGATAGCGCCGAATGCGTCGCGGGCCTTGCCGAAACCTTCACCGATCCGGCCCACCCGCTCGGTGTCTTTGTCGAATGCGACACCGGCATGGGCCGCTGCGGGGTCCAGTCACCCAACGCCGCACTCGACCTCGCCCAGCAGATCATTGCCGCGCCTGGCCTGGCCTTTGCCGGTCTCATGACCTATCCCGCGGCCGGGAAATATCAGGCCGCCGCACAATGGCTCGCAGATGCGCGCACTGTCTTTTCAACCGCCCGCATCGACCTCCCCGCCATCACCACTGGCGGCACGCCCGATATCTGGCATATGGATGAAGCCGCGCGCGTCGCCACCGAATATCGCCCCGGCACCTACATCTATATGGACCGCTCCCAGGTCGCCGCCGGCGCCGCCGGCTTTGATGACTGCGCCCTGACCGTGCTTGCTACGGTGGTTTCCCGCCCCACCCCGGATCGGGCCATTATCGATGCCGGCTCCAAAGCGCTGACCAGCGATCTTCTGGGCCTGACGGGCCATGGCCATGTCGTCGAATATCCCGAGGCCAAGGTCGTCGGCCTCAGCGAGGAACATGGCACCCTCGACCTCTCCGCCTGCACCAGCAAGCCCGCCATCGGCGATGTCATCCGCATCATCCCCAATCACTGCTGCCCGGTGACTAACCTGTTCGATCAGGTTCACCTGATCCGCGATCAGGCTTTGGTGGAGACGATGGATGTCGCGGCACGCGGCAAGGTCAATTGAAGCTCATCTTGCGCTTCGCTGGCCGCCATGAAACTCTTGATACAAAAAGAGGAGACCTCACTTGGCCGATCCCAAAAGCCGCATAGCCGTTTCCACCTGGTCGCTGCACCGCCTGCTCGGCGTCACCTATCCCCACGATCTGAGCACCGATGACATCGGCGATATGCAGGAAACCTATGGCGAAGGCGAGGAATCCCTGCTGGGCCTGCCTTCGGTTCTCGCCAATCACGGCTATCACCGCATCGAGATCGTCTCTTTCCATCTGCGCAGCCGCGATCCGGTTTATCTGGGCGAATTGCGCGATCAGCTCCGGGTCTCCGGGGTCACCCTGCAAACCCTGCTCGTCGACGCTGGCGACATGACCGATCCGGTCCATGGCGCCCGCGACACGCGCTGGATCAGCGGCTGGGTCGATGTGGCCAATATGCTGGGCGCGGAGAATGCCCGCGTCATTGCCGGCAAGCAGAAGCCGTCGCCCGAAACCATTGCCCGCTCGGTGGCTGGCTTCAGGGAACTGCTCGCCGCCAATGCCGGTTCACCCCTGCGCCTGGTGACCGAAAACTGGTTCGATCTGCTCTCCACACCCCAGGCCGTGCATGACCTGCTCGATCGGCTCGAAGGCCAGGTGGGGCTCCTGGCCGATCTCGGCAATTGGACCGGGCCGGACAAATATGAGGGTCTCAAATCCATTTTCCCGCGCGCCGAGTTGTGCCACGCCAAGGCGAGCTTTGCCGAGGGGCAGATAGACGAGGCCGATTACGGCCTCTGCGTGCAGGTGGCCGAGGAAGCCGGATATACCGGGCCCTATACCCTGATCTTCGATGCCGATCATCCCGCCGAATGGGCGGGCCTGGCCGAGGAGCGGGATTTCATCCTCAGCCGCCTCGAATAAGCGCAGACGCAGCGCAATTGTGATCTGCGCGAAGCCTCTTGTTAAGGCTCGTATGCCGAAGATGGCCCTATGGCCACGTCACGCGCAAAGTCCCGGAACGTCTTTGCCGCCGATACTTTGCATTCGGCGCAGATCTTCATGCGCCTGCTCGATGCCGCCCCTATAGGCATGCTGGTGGCCACCATCGACGGCATGGTGGTCTATGCCAATCCCGCCTTTAGTGAATTGCTCGGCCATAGACCCGAGCCGGGCCATGTCTTTCGGTTTGCCGACCTGGTGCCGGACGAAGAGAGCGTGACCGCCCAACTTCATTTCGACCGCCTGTTGCGAGGCGAAATTGCGGTCAGTCACGGCGAGCATAAGCTGCGCCATGCCGATGGCTATTCGATCTGGGTCATGATCGGCGCCACGGTCCTGCCCGCCGATGGCGACACTCCGGCCCTGGTACTGGTGCAGATGAACTCGATCGAGCTGCAAAAGCGCGCCGAAGAGGCCCTGGCCGCGTCCGAGAGCCGATGGAACTTTGCGCTCGAAAGCGCGCGCCAGGGCGTCTGGGATCACGATATCCGCCAGGACACGATGTTCTATTCGCGCATGTGGCGGGTCATGCGGGGCATTCCGCCTCAGGAAGAGGTGGATGGCGACCAGCAGAAGTGGCTCGAACGCGTCCATCCCGATGATCGCCCCAACGTCATGGCCAATGTTCACCGGCAGGACCAGGGCGATAGCGACTTCGACGCGCTGGAATATCGCGAGCGCACTCGCGACGGCCGCTATATCTGGATATTGAGCCGCGGCCGCCCGGTGGAATGGGATGCTGAGGGCAACCCGACCCGCACCATCGGCACCGACACCGACATTACCCGTCTCAAGCTGATGGAGCAGGAGCTGGCGTCCGAAAAGGAGCGGCTGCGTGTCACTTTGGAGGCCATGGCCGACGGCATGATCTCCACCGATCTCGAAGGCCACGTGGTCTTTATGAACCCGGCTGCCGAACAATTGACCAATTGCCGCGCCGCCGACGCCATCGGGCGCCCTGTGGCCGATATTTTCCGCCTGCGCAGCGAGGGGAGCGAAGATGCACTGCCCTGTCCGGTGCAGGCCTGTCTGGGCTCCGCCACCCAGCTTCGCTCCGACGACGACAAGGTGCTTTGCGCATTGAACGGTCCGCAGCGCGACATTCGCTTCACCGCCTCGCCGGTTTTTTCGCAGGATGGCCGGCTGACCGGCGCCGTGCTGGTCTTTCAGGATGTAACGCAAAGCCGGGCGCTGCAGCGGCAATTGGCCCATTCGGCCGCCCATGACGATCTGACCGGCCTGCCCAATCGGGCCGCCTTCGAGCGGGGCCTGACGACGGCAATCGCGACGGCCCGCCAGGGGCGGCGCCATCATTGCCTCATCTATCTCGATCTCGATCATTTCAAGCCGGTCAATGACAGTGCCGGGCATGCGGCGGGCGATGCCCTGCTCAAGCAAATCGCCCAGACCATCGGGAATGTCTGCCGCAGCCACGACCTGGCCGCGCGGATCGGCGGCGACGAATTCGCCGTCATTGCCCAGGATTGCAGCATCGAGATTGGCCGGGAACTGGCGCAGAGGATCGTGCACGCCATCGGCATGCTGACCTTTGCCTGGGCCGGCCGGGACTATCGCGTCGGCGCCAGCGCCGGGGTAACCCTTATCGGCCCGGATCCGGCATCCCCGCTTGGCTTCATGGGCGAGGCCGACGCGGCCTGCTACGGCGCCAAGGCCGGGGGCAGGGGACGCGTGATGGTCTTTTCGGAAATGGGCACTACCTAGAGCGCTTCTAGCAAAAGTGGCCACGGTTTTGCGGTTAAGAAGCGCGGCAAAAATAAGCTCTAGGCCGTTTCCCTCAGGGCGGCACCCTGAGGCGGGGCCATCGCGATAAGCCCGGCAAATCTATCCGGAAACGTCGTCAGGCCGAGGGGAGATAGGTTTCCCCTGCCAGCGAGATGAAACTCTTCATGGCAGCGGAAAGCGGGCTGGATTTGCGTCGGGCCACCAGCAATTTGCGCATGGCCCAGGGCTCGGCCAGCGGCGCGCAGACCAGGTCGGTTCCGGCCAGCAGATGTAGGCTGGTCGAGCGCAGAAAGCCGATGCCGAAGCCGGCCTCGACCATGCGCACCAGTGCCGGAAAACTCTCGACGCGCAGTGCCTCGGTCAGTGGCTTTCCCAGCTTTCCGGCGGCCTCGCTCAACAGCCGGTCCAGCGAACCGGCATGGTGGATGCCCACAATGGCATGGGGCACGACGGCATCGAAGGTGACCGATTTTCTCGGCTCGATCCGCGCGGCCAGTTCGTGTTCGGGCGGCACCAGCACCCACACGCGCTCATCCTCGAACGGGTGGATATCAAAGCGCGTGAAATCGTAATTGTCCGAAACGATGGCGATATCGGCCTGTCCCTCATCCAGCGATAACAGGGCCTTGGCGGCCCCCATCTCGGCAATGGCAATTTCGATGCCGGGATATTTGCCGGCAAACTTGGCCAGAAGCTCGGGCAGCCGTCCAGTCAGGGCCGAACTGGTACAGGCCAGGCGCAGGCTACCGCGCTGGCCGGAACCGAAATCGTCCATAATGGCATCGAGATCAGCAATCGAACGCAGGACCGTTCGGCATCCCTCGGCATAGGCTTCCCCGGCCTTGGTGAGTTTGACGCCATGGGCCGAGCGGTCGAAAAGCACGACGCCGAGCCGCCCTTCCAGGTCCGAAACCCGCCGGCTGACGGCCGAGGATGCAATGCCCTCCCGTTCTGCCGCGCGGCCGATCGAGCCCGTTTCGGCCAGAAGCAGAATGAGGCGCGCGGTTACGCTGTCGAAAGGTGCCATGTCGTCTCCCAACAGCACCTTACCCATTAGGGCCCGGTGAGCAACAAAATGCCGCGCGAGAGATAGAATATGCCCAGCATTGTGACGATCCAGCGCGTCCAGCGCCGGAACCCGTCATCGGATAGTCGCTGCAGAATGTGATAACCCAGATTGGTGCCGGCAATGGCAAAGGGCGCCGCCATGGCCACCAATATCCAGTCGCCCATGGCCATGGCGGCGGCTGTGGCGCCGTAGAACACCACCTTGGCGCCATGCGAGATCACCTGCATGCAGGCCTTGGTGGCGATCACCTTGCGCCGGTCCATCAGGGTGCGGATAAAGAAGATGTCGATACTGGGTCCGGCCACGCCCACCGCCAGATTGAGTCCGCCGCTGACAAAGCCGCAGAAAAACCCGTGCAGCGGCCGGCTGGCATCGAGTTGCAACCAGCTTTTGGGCAGCCAGACCAGCACGGGCATCAACCCCACCACGACGCAGACCGTGGCCAGGTCCGGCTGATAGCGCAGCGCAAACAGCAGCCCCGCCGCCACGACCAGTCCGGCAACCATAGTGGCAATGATCGGCCAGTCGATATAGCGCCGGGAAAACCAGGCCCGCGATCCGTTGGCAACGATCTGGATCGCACCTTGCAGGGCAATGGCCGTCGCCACCGGCAATATGGTCAACAGCCCCGCTAGCAACAGCATGCCACCCGCCATGCCGAAAATGCCCGAAATGGTGGAGGTCAAAAAGACCACGCCGACAACGATGGCGGAGATGAGAGGTGTCATGAGCCAATCCTTTGCCTAGCTCATGCACCCGCAGGATGGCACTGCGCCAGACCTCGACCGGGCAAGGGGTCATGCCAATGTCATGAAACTGCGCCATCAGATTGCATTTTTTGCGCAAATTGCATCTTGAATGGAATGCGCAATGCGCTTTTTATGGGCAGGCGAGTTTTTTTGATTTGCCCGATTGCTGGTCGACGGACCCCCGCCTCTCCCTTTTGGGCCCCACTTAACTGACGTCTGGATACTTCCTTGATTACCCTCAAGGCTGGCCGCGAGCGTTCGCGCGGCGATGCTAGGGACCACGTTTCTGCAGCCCATGCCGGCAAGCGCATGGGGCCGCTCAAACGCATTACCCTATTTTCCCTCCGTCACCCGTTTCAGGCGAGCCTGGCGGTCGGCGCTACTATCATTGCGGCCATATTGCAGCTGACCATTCCGCGGCTCCTGGGCCAGGCCATCGATCAGGCCCAGAACGTGCTCAGCATTGCCGGGGAAGGGGCGCAGGACGCCTTGCTGGCGACCGCGCTGACCCTGCTCTGCGTTTCGGTGGCGCGCGGGCTTTTCACCCTGGTGCAGAACTATTTCTCGGAAAGTGTCGGCCACCATGTCGGCTACGAATTGCGCCTGGCCTTCTATGACAAGGTGCAGCGCCTCTCCTATTCCTACCACGATCGCGTGCATTCGGGCGATCTGATCACCATCGGCCTGCTCGATCTCGATGGCCTGCGCATGTTTTTCTCCACCGGCCTCGTCCGCACCATTCTATTGGCCGTGCTGATCGGGGTCGGTGCCTGGATGCTGATTTCGACCGATATCGTGCTGGGCCTGCTGGCACTGAGCTTTGTGCCCTTCGTGGCCTGGCGCTCCTCGGTGGCTCAACTCACCCTGCGCGCCACCTGGCTCATCCTGCAGCAGAAGCTTTCAGTGCTGACGCGGGTCATGGAAGAAAATCTCGGCGGCATCCGCGTCGTCCGCGCCTTTTCCGGCCAGAAATTTGAGCTGGGCAAGTTCGACACGGCTTCCAAGGACGCACTCGAACTTGCGCATCGCCGCGTACAGGTCCGCGTCAAGAACACCTCGATGATGACCTTTTCCTTCTCTGCTGCCATGGGCCTTGTCCTCTGGGTCGGCGGCAACAAGGTCATCGCCGGTGAAATGAGCGTGGGTACCCTGGCGAGCTTTCTCACCTTCATGACCATATTGCAGATGCCCGTGCGCCAACTCGGCCTCATGGTCAATTCCTATGCCCGCGCCTCCACTTGCGGCGAGCGCTTCTACGGCTTTCTCGACGCCCCGGTCGAAATCGAGGACCGAGCCGGCGCCACCCCGCTCACCATCACCAATGGCGTGCTGCGTTTCGAGGATGTTCATTTCACCTATCCAGGCGCTTACGTCCCGACCCTCAACGGCATCAGTTTCGAGGCGCATGCCGGCCAGACCATCGGCATTGTCGGTGCGCCGGGCAGCGGCAAATCCACGCTCGCCCACCTTATTCCGCGCTTCTACGACGTCACCGCCGGCCGCGTCACGCTTGATGGCCAGGATGTGCGCGACGTGACCTTGCAGAGCCTCCGCCACTCCGTCGCCGTGGTGCAGCAGGACACGTTCCTCTTTACCACCACCATCGAAAACAACATTGCCTATGGCGACCCCTGGGCCAAGGAACGCAAGATCGAGCGCGCTGCCGAAAGCGCGCAATTGCACAATTACATCATGGGCTTGCCCGCCGATTACGACACGGTGGTGGGCGAGCGTGGCGTCTCGCTTTCGGGCGGCCAGCGCCAACGCCTCTCCATCGCCCGTTCGCTCGTGCTCAAGCCCGCCGTCATGGTCTTCGACGATTCGACCGCCGCCATCGATGCCGGCACCGAGCATCGCATCCGCTCGGCCATCCGCCGCTTTGCCAGCGACCGGGTAACCATGATCATCGCCCACCGGCTTTCCTCGCTCATGCATGCCGACCTGATCCTGTTCATGGAAAACGGTCGGATCATCGAGCGCGGCACTCACGAAGAGCTGCTGGCCCAGGGTGGGCGCTATCGCGCGCTCCATGACCTGCAGACGCGACCCGTTGATGATCTGGAGGCCGCCCAATGAGCGTGATGAGCGATGACGAACGCGAAGTGGCCGCCTTTCCCGGCCAGCGCCCGCCTCGGGCCTCGGTGGGCAGCCACCGTATTGAGGAAGAGGTTTTCGGCAAGGCCTACGACCCCAAGACGGTGCGGCGCATCTGGGCTTATGTCCGGCCCTATCGGCTCAAGATCTATCTCTCGGTCTTCGCTGTTCTGGTCTTTACCGGCACCCAGCTCGCCATTCCGCTGATCATCGGCAATGCCGTCGATAATTCCCTGGTCGCCGGTGGCGATCCCAATAGTCTGCTCTGGGCAGTCGGCGCCTTCGCCTTCGCCGTCCTGCTCAATTTCGGCGCCTCCTATATGCAGGAAAACCAGGTCGGGCAGGTTGCCGAAAACGTGCTGTTCGACATGCGCCGGGCCATGTTCGCCCAGCTCCAGCGCGTCTCGCTGAGCTATATGGACAAGACCGAAGTTGGCCGGCTGATGAGCCGGTTGCAGGGCGACGTCAATGCCATGCAGGAATTCCTCGAAACCTCGGTGATTTCGGTGGGCGATCTCGTGCTGCTCTTCGGCATTGTCGTGGTGCTCTTGAGCCTCGATCCCTGGCTGGGCATGCTGACCCTGGTCACCATGCCGGTGCTGTTCATCATCCGCATCTTCTGGCTGCCGCCGGCCAAGCGTGCCTTCTGGGCCGCGCACGAGACCAATTCATTGACTGCCGGTGCCATGGCCGAAGGCATCAATGGCGTGCGCACCGTGCAGAATCTCGATCGCCAGAAGGTCAATTTCGACCTTTATGACGACAAGGCCTATCACAATCTGCGCAACCAGCTCACCGGCTCGAAATATGCCCAGGTCATGGTGCCCATCGTCGATACGCTGACCGGCATTTCCATGGCCACCGTCGTGGTCGTGGGCGGCGCCATGGTGCTCAACGGCGCCCTGCAGGTGGGCGTCGTCGTCGCCTTCTTGTTTTACATCCAGCGCTTCTTCGACCCGATCCGCTCGCTCACCATGCAATATTCCATCATGCAGCGCGCCATGACCTCGGGCCGCCGTATCACCGAAGTGCTCGACCTGCCCGTGGTCATTCAGGACAAGCCCGATGCAACGGAGTTGACCGGCGACATGGACGGCTCAGTCGAATTCCGCAATGTCGTCTTCGGCTATGATCCCAAGCGCCCCGTGCTCAAAAATGTCTCCTTCATGGTCAAGCCGGGCGAAACCGTCGCTTTGGTTGGCCCCACCGGCTCGGGTAAGACCAGCGCCATGGCGCTCGTTCACCGCTTCTATGAAGTGCAGGACGGTGCGGTGATCGTCGGTGGTCACGATGTCCGCGACGTGACCCAGGAATCCTTGGGCGAACAGGTCGCCATGGTGCTCCAGGAGCCATTCCTGTTTACCGGCACCATTTTCGACAACATCCGCTACAACAAGGCCGACGCCACCCGCGAGGACGTCATTGCGGCGGCCAAGGCGGTTGGTGCCCATGAATTCATCGATCGCTTCGCCCAGGGTTACGACACCATGCTCGAGCAGCGCGGCTCGAACCTGTCCCTGGGCCAGCGCCAGCTTTTGAGCTTCGCCCGCGCCCTGGTGGCCGATGCGAAAATCCTGGTTCTCGATGAGGCCACAGCCAATATCGATAGCTATACCGAGCGGCAAATCCAGAAGGCGCTGGAAATCCTTCTCAAGGGCCGCACCGGCATGGTCATCGCCCATCGCCTCGCCACCATTCGCGGTGCCGACCGCATCATCGTGCTGCAAAACGGCGAGAAGATCGAAGAGGGCAATCACGACCAGCTCATGGATCTGGGCGGGCTCTATTCCAAGCTTTACAACATGAACTATGCCAGCTTCGACGACATCCCCGACGAGCTGGTCGCCGGCGCCAACGCGCGCGAGGCGAGTACTTAGGACGCGTCGGATTTGAGCGGAATCTTAGGCTCCTTCGCCTCCCTCCCCCTTGAGGGGAGGGATCGAGGGTGGGGGTGGTTTTGTGGGTCACCGACGGACCCCCACCCCCAGCCCCTCCCCTCAAGGGGGAGGGGAGTCGCCAGCCTCTCGTTTCCGTCAGAAGCGGACAGAGTCTGGTGTGGCCCCCGATGCGTCAGCGCCCCGCCCCGCGCCAGCTATTCCACCCCCAGCTCCGGATAGATCAGCGCCGAGCATTGCCTATTATTGGCATCGAGCTTGGCCTGATCCTCGGCCGAAACCAGTCCGCTGAAGACCGGCTCCCAGAGGTCATCCCGCTTCACACCTTCCAGCCCGCATTGGCAATAAATCGCGCAAAGCGCCGCGGTCGTACCGCTCGCCTCACAGCTCACCTGGCAGGAATTGAGAAAGTCCGTGTCGCGGCTCGCTTCCTGCGTCCCCATCGCCATGGAGAGCGGCACGATCACCGCCAGCAAAAGCGGCTGGTGCACCAGATAAATGACCAGGCTCCACCGCCCCATCCAGCCCAGAACGCGCGCCGCAAAATTGCGTGGCTGGGCCGCGGCCATCCACCGCTCGACAGCGCTGCCCCGCACCAGCCGCATGGCGATCACGCCCAATAGCACCACGCCAAACCAGGGGAAAACCGGCACCAGGTCATTGGTCGGCGGCGGCACCACCCAGAACCCAATCCAGGAGAATAGCTTCTCATTATAGAGCGGATCGGCAAAGCCGAAATGCAGGCCAATGACCACAGCCGCGACCAACCCCGTCAGCCAGAGCGGTGTGAACAAAAAGGGCAGGGCGATGAGGCTGGTGATGGCAATGGCGTGCAGCACCCCGAAATAGACAAAGCTACCGGGAAAGGCGAACCATGTCCCAAGGCTGATGACCGCTGCGCCGCCCACGACCAACAGCCAACGCCGCCAGAAGTTGCGCCAACGCACACCATCGCCGTGCCCCAGCACCAGCCCCACGCCGACCAGGAACATGAAGGCAAAAAGGATTGTCCGCGCAAAGACCACCCAGCCGGGATCGAACCCGACATCGATGGGAATGAAGCGGTAGAACGAGAGGTCCCAGCACAGGTGATAGATCACCATGGCAATGATCGCCACGCCGCGCGCGACGTCGATCATGGCAAGGCGGGGGCGTTTGGTCGGTGCAGCGTCGGTCAAAGCATCCCCCCTCACCCGTCTCGGCCCTTGGCCGATCCACCCTCTCCCCGATGGGGAGAGGAATAAGGGGTGGCCACCGCACCATTCTTCTCCCCATCGGGGAGAAGGTGGCGCGCAGCGTCGGATGAGGGGGAGACCTCGCTTGAAGCAATCACCCCTCAAACCCCCGCACCACCGCCAGAAACGCCTCCCCATACCGATCCAGCTTCCCCTGGCCCACACCGGGCAGGTTTAACATATCATGGCCATGTTTCGGCTGCGCCAGCGCCATGGCTTTCAGCGTCGCATCGTGGAAAATCACATAGGGTGGCACGCCCTGGGCCTTGGCCAGCCGCAGGCGCTCTTCGCGCAGCGCCTCAAAGAGCGGCTTGGCATGATCGGGCACATCCACGCTCCGCGCCAGCGCCCGGCGCACCTCGACCGATTTTTTCGGCCGGTCCTTGCGCAGCGTCACGACACGTTCCCGCTTGAACACGCCATGGGCGCCCTCGCTCAGCGTCAACGCGCCATGATTGGCATGGTCGACCACTACCAGTCCCATCGCCGTCAATTGCCGCAACACCGATTGCCAGGCGCGGGCGTCCAGTTCCGCGCCCTGCCCAAAGACCTTTTGATGCTGGTGGCCAAAGCGTGTGACCTTCTCGGTCTCCTTGCCAATCAGCACATCGATGATATGGGCCGCGCCAAAGCGCATGCCAGTGCGATAGATCGCGGCCATAGCCTTGATCGCCGCTTCCGTGCCATCCCAGCTCTCCACTGGCGAGCGGCAGGTATCGCAATTCCCGCACCCGCCAGCATGCGCCTCGCCGAAATGCCCAAGGATCGCCTGGCGCCGGCACGAGGCGGTCTCGCATACGCCCAGAAGCGCATTGAGCTTGCCATGTTCGAGTCGCTTGATTTCGTCCGGCGCATTGCCCTCGTCGATCATGCGCCGCCTTTGCACCACATCGGCCATGCCATAGCTCATCCAGGCATCGGCCGGCAGCCCGTCGCGCCCGGCGCGGCCCGTTTCCTGGTAATAGGCTTCGATCGAGGCCGGCAGGTCCATATGCGCCACATAGCGCACATCGGGCTTGTCGATGCCCATGCCGAAAGCCACCGTGGCGACCAGGCACAACCCCTCTTCCTTCAAAAAGGCATCCTGGTTGGCCGAGCGCAGTTCAGCGCTCATCCCGGCATGATAGGGCAGGGCGCGGATTCCCTTATTGCTCAGCCAATCGGCAATATCCTCGACCTTGGCGCGGCTCAGGCAATAGACAATGCCGCTCGTGCCCTTGTGCCCGGCCAGGAATTCCAGCAATTGCTCGCGCGGCTTGTCCCGCTCGACAATGGAATAGGAAATATTGGGCCGGTCGAAACTGGTGGTGAACACCTCGGCCTGTTCCAGCCCCAACCGCTCGATAATGTCTTCGCGCGTCGTCGGGTCTGCCGTTGCCGTCAGGGCAATGCGCGGCACCCCCGGAAACAGTTCCACCAGGTGGATCAGTTCGCGATATTCGGGCCGGAAATCATGCCCCCATTGGCTCACGCAATGGGCCTCGTCTATGGCAAACAGCGCAATGCGCGTATCAGCCAGCATATTGGCAAAGCCGGGCGTCGCCACCCGTTCCGGTGCCACATAGAGCAGGTCCAGTTCGCCCCGCCGCAATTGCCGGCGCACCTCGCTCGCCTCGTCCTGGGTCAGCGAGGAATTGAGCGCCGCAGCGGCCACGCCAGCCTGCTTGAGCGCCTCCACCTGGTCACGCATCAAGGCAATCAGGGGCGAAATGACAATGCCCACGCCATCCCGGCAAATGGCCGGTATCTGATAGCACATGGACTTGCCCGCGCCGGTGGGGAACAGCACGACTGCATCGCCCCCTTCGGTCACATGCTCGATCACATCGGCTTGCTGGCCGCGGAACGCCTTATGGCCGAAAATGTCACGCAGAACCGCGAGCGGGCTGGGCCGCTCGTGGCGATGGGGCGAGAACAGGTCGAGCGACTCAAGGGCTTCCACGCCTCTGTTGAATCATGGGGGTCGGAACGAGGCAACCGGCTTGGGCGATAATGCAGCCTTTAGTGATTTTGCGCGGCCCGCACGTCACAGATCGGGCTGGCTCCGGCCCAGCGGGCGGCTGAGAAAAGGCGAGCCACGCCTGACGAAGCGCCAGGGCGTTTCCACTCCCTTGGTAATGCCGATGCGCGGCCCGCTCGCAACATCATGAACCGTCAGGGGCGCGTCGATGGCAAAGGGCGGTGCATCCAGCGCCAGTCCATTATGCCGCAGATCGATATCGAGCGCCTGCGCCAGCTTGCCTGGCCCTGAGCACAAATTCTTCTCCACCATCGCGCCGCGCCGTTCGCGCATCGCCTCGATACCCATTATGGGCTCCAGCGCGCGGATCAGAATGGCGCTGCCCGGCCTGCAGACGAAATTGAGGCAATAGTGAATCCCATAGATCTTGTAGACATAGGCATGGCCCGGCGGCCCGAACATGACCCGGTTGCGCGGCGTCGGCCCCCGGAAACTATGCGAGGCTGGGTCGGTCTCGTCATAGGCCTCCACCTCCACGATCGGCCCGCCCACGCCATCGAACAGCAGGCTTGCCCCGATAAGTTGGCGGGCCACTTCGAGAACGGGGCGGTCGAAAAAGGCGCGTTCGAGCATTGCCATGGTCTGTGCCTCTATCTGGCCGGGCCGGTCTTAGACCATGGCGCGGCGCCGGCGCCAAGGCCGCTCATTGGGGTGCTTTGGCGAACAATGCCTTCGCCGTCGTTCTCTTTTTCGCTCAGGCGGCAAGCTCTATCTTGGGGGCAACACACTTATCCCGGGAGGTCGAGATGATCGACACATCCATCCAGACAAATGTTCGTTCCAAACCCGTTCTGCCGCTCAGCACCACGCTGGGCCCGGTTCATATCGCGGTCACCGACCGCCAGAAGGCGCTTGCCATCTGGCAGGATGTCGTCGGCCTCGACCTGATCTCCGAAAGCGGCAATGTCCTCAGTCTGGGCGCTGGCGGCAAGGTGCTGATCGTGCTCGAAACCGGTGCCGCCCGTCCGGTCGCGCCGCGCAGCATCGGCCTTTACCATGTCGCCATTCACGTGCCGGCGCGCAGCGATCTCGCGCAAATGGCCCTGCGGGCATTGCAGCGCAATGTCCGTATTTCGCCCACCGATCATCTGGTCTCGGAAGCCATCTATCTCTGGGATCTGGATGGCAATGGCATCGAAATCACCTTCGAAACGCCCTGGCGCGGCACTTTGGGCGATCCCGACAAGGGCCAGACCTATGCCGTCACGGTCGATGGCAAGCCCCATTCGGGCCGCGAACCCATCGACCTCGATGGCCTTTTGGGCGAGCTCGGCCCCGACCCGGTTCTGGCCAGCCGCATGCCGGCGGGCACCCGCATCGGCCATGTCCATGTCCATGTCAACGATCTGCATAGGGCTATGGACTTCTACCGCGATGTACTCGGCTTTGCCGGCTTCCTGCTGATCCAGTCCTTCGGCATGGGCGATGTGGGCCTCGATTACATGCCCCATACCCTGGCCTTCAATATCTGGTCGGGTCCCAATGCCGCCCTGCCGCCGGCCGGCAGCGCGGGTCTGCGCTGGTTCACCATTGTCCTGCCCGGCGCCGAAAGCCTGGCCGCGCTCAGGGTACGGCTCGAACAGGCCGGCGCCCCGCTCGATGTCGTCGGCAACGATCTTGAAACCCGCGACCCCTTCGGCAATCGCATCCGGCTCCGTCTGGCGGCTTGACCGGATCGGGCCTCTTGGCGACAGTCCGGTCCAAACGGAGAAGACCATGCAATCCCATCAGGCCGTCATAGATTTCTGGTTCGTCGAGCACGGTTACGACGACTGGTTCGGCGGCAAGCCCGAATTTGATGCGGCGCTGGCCGCCCGCTTTGCCAATCTGCATCCGCAGGTGGCTCGCGGCGAGGCCTGGACCTGGCGCGAAAGCCCGGAAGGGCGGCTGGCCGAAATCATCGTGCTCGATCAGTTCTCCCGCCAGCTCCATCGCGGCAGCGCCGAGGCCTTCGCCCAGGACAAGATGGCGCTAGCGCTGGCCCAGGAGGCCACTGCCGGCGGCCATGACATGGCCGTCGAGCATGAATGGGCTATGTTCTTCTACATGCCCTATATGCACGCCGAGTCTCTGATCATTCAGAACGAAGGCGTTGGGCTGTTCGAGGCCTATGGCAACCAGGACGCTCTCGACTTCATGGTCAAGCATCGTGACACCATCGCCCGCTTCTCCCGTTTCCCCTTCCGCAACAAGGCCTTGGGGCGGCAGAGTACGGCCGAAGAGGAAGCCTATATGGCGGAAATGGGCGACCGGGTTTTCTGATCGGGCCGGCGCGCCGCCTGCCCGTCCATTGCATTGGTCTCCTAAGGCATGTTCGATTTGATCGGAATCGGCGGTTCCTGCGCCTCCCTCCCCCTTGAGGGCTTCGAACCGCCCCGTAGGGCAAATCTCTCCGGCGGAGAGATTTGAGGTGAGAAGGATCGAGGGTGGGGGTGGTTTTGTGGGTCACCGATGGACCCCCACCCCCAGCCCCTCCCCTCAAGGGGGAGGGGAGCTGCCCGTCCGTTGCGTTGGTCTCCGAAAGGAGATGTCCCATGGATATTGCCGGCCCCGCCTTTTGGCTGATCCTGCTCATCATTGGTGCTATCGCGCTGGGTGGCACCATGATCTATGGCATCATGCGCAATCGCAAACGCACCCTCTCGGACAAGGTGACCACCGAGCTCGAGACCCGGCGCGAATATGAGCGCGAGGATCACAACGCTTGAGATGAAAAAGGGGCGAACCGCATGCCGGTCCGCCCCTTTTTGTCGTCAGGCCACAAGGCCCTTTGTCAGTTCCAGCGCCTGCCGCTCGAACAGCCGGCGATAGATGCCGCCATTGAGCCGGATGAGCTGTTCGTGGTTGCCTTCCTCGACAATTTTGCCCTTGTCGAAGACCAGCAGCCGGTCCAACGCCCGAACCGTGGATAGCCGGTGGGCGATCACCAGGGTCGTCCGGCCCACCATCAGCCGCTCCATAGCCTCTTGGATCATCACCTCGCTCTCGCTGTCCAGGCTCGATGTCGCCTCGTCCAGGATCAGGATCGGGGCGTTGGCCAGAAACGCCCGGGCAATAGCCACGCGCTGCCGCTCACCACCCGAAAGCTTCACCCCGCGCTCGCCCACCAGCGTTTCATAGCCCTTGGGCAGCTCCTGGATGAAATCATGCGCATTGGCCTGTTTGGCCGCCTCGATGATTTGGGCTCGGCTGGCCCCGGGACGGCCATAGGCAATGTTCTCGGCCAGCGTCCGGTGGAACAGGATCGGCTCCTGCTGCACAATGGCGATCTGCCCGCGCAGCGAACTTTGCAGATGCTCGGCAATGTTCTGCCCATCCACGGTGATGGCCCCGCCATTGACGTCATAGAGCCGCTGGATGAGCTTGACGAAAGTCGTCTTGCCCGAACCCGAATGGCCCACCAGCCCGACGCGCTCGCCCGGTTTGATCTCGACCGAAAAGTCGCGATAAAGCGGGGTCGGATGCGCGCCATACTGGAAAGTGACTTTGTCGAACCTGATGCCGCCATCGGTGATGGCGATGGGCTTGGCGCCGGTCTTGTCGTCGATGCCGAGCGGCATGGCCGTCAGCGCCACCAGTTCCTCCATGTCGTTCACCGAGCGCTGCAGGTTGCGGATATGCATGCCCACATCACGCAGATAACCCTGCAGAACAAAGAACATGGCGAGCACGAAGGTGATGTCGCCCGGGCTGGCCAGCCCCTGCGTCCACATATAAAGGCCAGTGCCCAGAATGCTGGCCTGCATGCCCACCATCAGGAAGCCCTGCAGCGTGCCGTTCAGGGTGCCGCGCTTCCAGGTGCGGCGGGTGCGGCTGTCCCATTTGGACATGACATGGCGCATCCGGCCTTCCTCGCGCGTTTCCGCGCCAAAGGCCTTGACCACGCTATTGCAGCTCACCGCATCGGCCAGGGCGCCACCCAGGCGCGTGTCCCAGGCATTTGCAAGGCTCGCTGCCGGAGCGACATAGCCCATCGACATGGCCACGGTGAAGCCGATATAGATCAGCGACCCGATCGCCACCATCACACCCATCACCGGCCAGAAGCTGCCGAGCAGGATCGAGGCGCCGACCAGCATCACCACCGAGGGCAACAGGGCCACCAGGAGGATGTCGTTGAGCGCATCCAGTGCCCACATGCCGCGCGTGATCTTGCGCACGGTCGAGCCGGCAAAACTATTGGCATGCCAATCGGTCGAGAAGCGCTGCACCCGGTGAAAGCCGTCATTGACGATATCCGCCATCATCTTGAGCGTCAGCTTGATGATGCCGTTGAAGATGAAAAAGCGCAGGGCAACGCTGGTCAGCCCAAGGCCAACAACAATGGCAAAGGCATTGAGCGCGTCAGACGTCGCGGCGCCGTCGCTGCCGGCAATGGCATCGACGATGCGGCCGGAAAACAGCGGCACCATCACCTCGGCCAGGGTCGAGGCAATGACCAGCCCGCAGATCAGGGCAATGCGCGCTGGCTGGTCCTGCCAGTGGCGAAAGGTAAAGCCGAGCACATTGCGGAATGCGTCGGCACGGAAATCGAGCTTCTTGCGACTCATTTGGTGTGTCCGGTGCCGTTCTCCGGCCACCGGTTCCTCAAAGCAGGAAATGAAAGACGCAGTTGGGGCCTGTAGGTCCGGCGCCCGCGGGCGCGCTCAACTGCAGGGAATACGGAAAAAACCGCTGGTGATCAGGCCAGGACGGCGGACCACGTGGGGCAAAGACCTAAGGTCGGAAATTGCCCATGAGGGGAGAATAAATCACTGCTGTCATGCAACGCCTCCCCTTGTCTTGAAATTGAAGCGGCGAACGGTTTGTAGCCAAACCGTTCGCCCTTGCCAATGCCAAAAATATGATCAGTCCGCGCGGTGATGCAGGAAGGCCACAGCGTCGTGGACCAGGTGGAAGGGGAGGCTTGTGGTCAGTCAACGGCCTGGGGCCGTCCAGCATCCAAGGGGCCACCCTCGGCCCTAAGCCGAGCGCTCTATATTTGGGGTGTCTTCTGTGGGGTGGCTTGCGGACTGACTGGCTTTGTTAATAGCAATCTGAAAGCGGACTTTCGACTACACTAGGGCCGTTGTCGCTCGTCAAACATCCAGTGTGACGGACAACTAGCATTTCTCAATCTACGGACTAGGATGTGCACATCATATTGGGGAGCCTTGAAGAATATGGAGCGCGTACAGGAAACGCCCGTCTTGGCAATCCGTCTGATAGCTTGGTACGTCGCTGCGCTGATCGGCTTTTGGATTCTCCAGATCCTTCTTAGTGTTTTGATGAATGTTAACTCGTCATTTGGTGGGATGGTGGCAGTCATTCTGGCCGCTATGATCCCAGGCGACATCTATTTCCGGCGCACAGGCCAATTACCCTCGAACGGTTTCGGTTGGCGCTTGGCGATCGCGTTCGCCCTAAGCAGCTTATGTGTCAGTGCACTTCAGCTTGTTGCGTCTATAGGCCTCGGCAACGTCCAAATTCAAACGCTCGCGAGCGACCCTCAGTTTCTGCTCTTTTTGCTATTCTTTCACATTGTCATCCTCGGCCCGCTGAAATGGTGCTTCGGTTGGGGAGCATCCACACGGCAACGCGCCGTAGACAGAAAAGCCGCAAAATCCGCCCCGGCCGAGCAGAAAACGATAGCAAATGATTGATCAGGATAGATCGGGGCAGTGACCGGAAGACAATGTCAATTCGATCAGCGACGGCTACCGGGCAGACCCCGACGGTCTGCCAGTGACCACAATGGGGTCGGATGCTGCCCCCTTCTCCTCCCTCCCCCTTGTGGGGAGGGAAGCGAGATAGGACTTAGCTTCAGCTAAGTCCGTTGAATCGAGCAGGGTGGGGGTGTCGGGCTCTCAACGCATTGAGACGACAGGCAATTCACAAAGTAATCCCCGCCCCCTGCATCGTCCCCCATACTGCTCCCGTCCTCACCGACAACACGCGGGACCGACGAACTTCGAGCCGTCCCGAAGGGCCGGACGCGCCGGTGGCGCGGCTGGAGGCAAGAAGGCCATGAGAGCTGCGCTCGAATGGCAAGGGGTGAGGAGGCAGGCCGCACGGTGTCGATCGGGCGGAGGCGTGTATGCTGACCACCGGTCGCTCAACTGAAGCGAACGGCGACAGGCGGCGATGGATGTTTCGGCATCCGGGCCAAAGGTCTGTGCCGGTCGTGGATGGGATGAGCAACCCGCAAGGGGGCCGCTCGATGCATGCGTCCGAAATCCTGTTCGTGGGAAGCGGCTTTCGCCTCTTCTTTAATTTAACCGAGGCGAAAGCCGCTTTTCACCGTGTAACCGCAAGGCCAATGGGCCAGGCGGCGCTTCAACGCGTCGTCAATCCACCTTCCGCGCGCCCGGCGCGACCATGCCCTTGGTCCGCATCTGGCCATAGGCCAATGCGAAGGAAAAGACGCCGAAAATGCCAAGAACGGCGGCGATGACCAGAATGATGCCAGTGGACATGGAAAACCTCCAGATAGGAATGGCTTTCATGTTCCATCGCTCGCGCGAGTTCGGTTTGATCCCGATCAACGGATTTTACGATTTTGCCCGGGTGGCGCGGCAGCGGCTGGAGCGATAGGCTCGCTCCAATTGATTCAAGAGCAAGAAGGCATTTGCCCAAATGAGCAATTCCCCCATCGATCCGGTTAAACTCGACAAGCTTGGCGAAGTGGCCATCAAGGTCGGCCTGCAGCTCGCCGAGGGGCAGGACCTGATCATCACCGCGCCCATGACTGCCGCGCCCCTGGTGCGTCGCATCACTGAGCACGCCTACAAGGCCGGCGCGGGACTGGTGACCACTATCTATTCCGACGAAGAGGCGACCCTGTCCCGCTTCCGCCACGCCAAGGATGCCAGTTTCGATCGCGCCGCCGGCTGGCTCTATGCCGGCATGGCCGAGGCTTACAAGAACAATGCCGCGCGTCTCGCCATTTCCGGCGACAATCCCATGATGCTGGCCAATGAGGACCCCGAAAAGGTTTCCCGCGCCAATCGCGCCAATTCGGCTGCCTATCGCCCGGCGCTCGAGCTGATCACTGGCTTCGACATAAACTGGAACATCGTTTCCTATCCCACGCCCAACTGGGCCAAGCTGGTCTTCCCCAACGATCCCGAAGACGTCGCCATCGCCAAGCTGGCCGATGCCATCTTCAAGGCTTCGCGGGTCGATCAGGACGATCCCATTGCCGCCTGGAAGGCGCATAATGCCAATCTCAAGGCCCGCTGGACCTGGCTCAATGGCAAAAAGTTCTCGGCCCTGAAATATACCGGCCCGGGCACCGATCTTACCGTTGGCCTCGCCGATGGCCATCGCTGGAAAGGCGGCGCCTCCGAAGCCAAGAACGGGGTCACCTGCAATCCCAATATCCCCACCGAGGAAGTCTTCACCACCCCGCATCGCCTGCGGGTGGAGGGTACTGTCGCGGCCACCAAGCCCCTTAGCCACAATGGCACGCTGATCGAGAACATCCAGGCCCGCTTTGAAGGCGGCCGCATGGTCGAGCTCAAGGCGACCAAGGGTGAGAATGTCTTTAACAAGGTGCTCGATACCGATGAAGGCGCGCGGCGCCTCGGCGAAGTGGCCCTGGTGCCCCATTCCTCGCCCATCTCGGCCTCGGGCATCCTCTTCTACAACACCCTCTACGACGAAAATGCGAGCTGCCACATCGCCATGGGCCAGTGCTATGCGGACTGTTTCGACGGCGGCAAGGAGCTGACCCAGGATCAGATTTTCGCCCAGGGCGGTAACAAGTCACTGATCCATATCGACTGGATGATCGGCTCGGACAAGGTCGATATCGACGGCGTCCATGCCGACGGCACGACCGAGCCGGTCATGCGCAAGGGCGAATGGGCGTTCTGAGGACGGGCCTTTCTTCACCTCTCCCCTGAGGGGAGAGGTCGGCGCAAAGCGCCGGGTGAGGGGTTCAGCGCCCGTGCGACCCAATGCGCTCCCACAACACTGAACCCCTCACCCCGACCCTCTCCCCTCAGGGGAGAGGGAGCCGAGACTCCGGGATAGCCGGGCCGGGGGTTACTCCCCCTCAATCCCCAAAAATTCCTCGGCGCTTAACACGATCTTCCGGTCGATCTCTCCGATTTCCGTCTCGTCTTTGCCCTCATAATCGAGCCCATGCAGCACCGTGCGAATGGCATTGAGCCGCAAGCGCCGCTTGTCATTGGCCCGGATCACCGTCCAGCGCGCATGCGGACAATCGGTGCGGTCCAGCATCCGGTCCCGGGCCTCGGAATAATCCCCCCACAGTTCCAGTGCCTTAAGATCGATCGGCGAGAGCTTCCAGGTCTTGAGCGGGTCATGGGCCCGGTCGTGGAAGCGCTTCAATTGCATTTCCCGGCCGATTGAGAGCCAGAGCTTGAACACTTTTATGCCGTCACTGGTCAGGCGCTTCTCAAATTCCGGCGCCTCATCGAGAAAATGCTCGGTCTGTTCGCGCGTGCAGAACCCCATCACCGGCTCGACCCCGGCCCGGTTATACCAGGAGCGGTCGAACAGCACCATTTCGCCCGCCGCCGGCAGCCAGTCCACATAGCGCTGGAAATACCATTGCGTGCGTTCCCGATCATTGGGCTTGGGCAGGGCGGCGATGATATTGTAGCGGGGATTGAGATTTTCGAGGAACCGCTTGATCGTGCCGCCCTTGCCGGCTGCGTCGCGTCCCTCGAAGATGATTATCGTGCGCGTGCCGGCCTTGGCCATATGCGCCTGATGCAGCACGAGCTGCTTTTGCAGCGCGTAAAACTGCGTGTCATAATCGTCGCCGTCGAGCTTGTCCTCGTAAGGATAGTCGCCCGACCCGAAGGCGGCCTTCTTGATGGATTTGGGTAGCTCGGGATTGTTGATGTCAAAACCGTCTAGGGGGTCGGTCACGCTGTCTCTCCACTGTCACACAGACCGTGCTATGAACCCGGCTCCCGCGCAAGAGGCGGGCTAACGCATTGATTCGACCACCCGATATGGACGATCTGAGAACAACGCATCTGACGCGCAGGCCAGCCAGCATATGGGCGCGCCTTGCCGGCCAGGTGCCACTGCTATTGGCGCTGGCGGGGCTGGTTCTGTCCTTCGTCGTCTTTGGCGGATTGCGCATCGATCTGGCAATTATCGGTTATCTTGTGCTGGCCGGATTCCTGGCCATGCTGCCCCAGCCCGTTGTCACAGTCACGCGGACGGTGGAAATACCTGTTTCCCCCACTGCCGGGGCGATGGTCGACCAGGACCTGCTGCCCGCCTTTGTCGAGGCGCTGGGCGATCCGGGGCTCGTGCTCGACAGGAGCGGCGCGGTGCTGCATCGCAATGGCGCCGCCGCCCGGCAATATCCCAATCTTCAGCTTGGCCGGGTCATGACCCTGGTCATGCGCAATCCCGATCTGGTGGCGGCCATAGAAGGTTCGCAACGCACCGGTGAGCCGCGCAGTTTCGAGCTGCATGAAACGCTGCCCTCGGAAACCTGGGACCGGGTCGTCGTCGCCCCGATCCGCCGTCCGGACCGCGACTGGTTCGCCGATGAGGACCGGCAATTGCTGGTGACCTTCCAAAGCCTGACCGAGCTCAAGCGCGTCGATGCCTTGCGCACCGATTTCATTGCCAATGCCAGCCACGAAATGCGCACCCCGCTCGCCTCGCTGATCGGCTTTATCGACACCCTGCTGGGGCCCGCCGCCCGCGACGCGGCGGCGCGGGAAAAGTTCCTCGGCATCATGCGGAGCCAGGCCGACCGCATGAGTCGGCTCATTGATGACCTGCTCAGTCTCTCGCGCATCGAAATGCATCAGCACGTCCGGCCCACCGGCTCGGTGGAGTTGACCGCCTTGCTGCGCGAAGTGCGCGAGGGCCTGCAGACCCAGGCCAAGGCGGCCGATATCGAGGTCGTGCTGACTATGCCGGACGCGCCCGTGACCGTAACAGGTGATCGCGGACAGCTCTACGAGGTCTTTGAGAACCTGATCGACAATGCCATCAAATACGGCGCCGAGGGCAAGACCGTCGAAGTCGACCTCAGCCGCACTGACCGCTCGGGCCTCACCCACATGGTTAGTGTCATCGATCATGGTCTGGGTGTCGAACCCGAGCATGTGCCGCGCATGACCGAGCGCTTCTATCGCATCGATGCCGAGGCCAGCCGCAAGAAGAAGGGCACCGGTCTCGGGCTCGCCATCGTCAAGCACATCATCCAGCGCCATCGCGGCCAGATGAGCATCAAGTCCAGGCCGGGCGAGGGTCTGCGCGTGGATGTCCTGCTGCCATAAGGCATTGGGCCTTTTCCTGCCGTCACAGCGCCGGGGCACCGGTTTATCCCCGCCAGCCGGCCTGGTCCTGTCCTTTGTCCGAAGCGGGCATTGGGGCCTTGCAGGAACAGATGCGAAAAACAAAAAGGGCGCCACGCGGGCGCCCTTGTCGAGACGGTAGATTGAAAGCCTCAGCGCTTCTTCTTGTCGAGCTGGTGGTAGGCCCGGCGCGAATGGAATTCGCAATAAGGACCGGTTTCCAGGCTGTGCTGACCGCAGAAATAGAAGTCCTTGGTCAGCGGATCGCCGATCGGCCATTTGCAGGTATGTTCGTTGAGCTGCAAGAGGCTCAGGCGCTTGTCTTCGGGAATGAAGAGTTCGGCAGCAGCCGGGGCGACATAGAGCTCGGTTTCCATATCGGGGCTGGCGGCCAGGGCTGTGGCACCCATGACTTGCGGACGCGCCATCGATACGCGGGGACGGGCGCCCATGCTTGATGTGCTGGCCGAACTGCTGGCGGGCCGGCGTGGCGCGGCGGGCCGCGCAGCCGGGCGCGAGCGCGGTGCGGTATTGGTGGGCTTGGCGCGAGCCGAAAGCTTGAGACGGTGCACCTTGCCGATCACGGCATTGCGCGTCACCCCTTCGCCCAGTTCAGCCGCAATCTGGCTGGCGCTGAGCCCTTCCATCCAAAGCTTTTTCAAAAGTTCGACGCGCTCGTCAGTCCAGCCCATCGGTTGCGCTCCTGAAACCATCGACAAAACAGAATCCTTCATTGCGCTGCCAGAAAAGCACTGGCAGCCTTATCGACTCTACAGCTCGTATGTTGAGCGGGTCCGCCACACGAGATATCGTGTTCCCAACGCCTTTGAGATTACGCCATCGGCGGAATCAGGATCAAGAGTCAGGGGCGATTTTCCCCGTTTATTCATTGGTTAAAATTGCCCTAACGATCCTTGAGTCAAATCAGGGACTTGGCCTCAATCAGATTGACTTTGGGCACTCACTTCGCCTAATTCTCGGGCCCAGACGCGCGGCCGAGAGGGCGCGTTTTTGGTTTTTGTGGCAGCTTTGCCACGCTTGTCGTTATCATTGTCCAGCCCAAAGGGAAGTTCATCATGTCTGCGCTCTACGGCACTTATGCCCGGTCCGATCTCGCTTTCGAGCGGGGCGAGGGCATGCGCCTGTATGACCAGCATGGCCGGGAATTTCTCGATTTCCATTCGGGCATCGCGGTCAATGCGCTTGGCCATGGCGATCCGCATCTGGTCGCCGCGCTCAAGGCCGCCGCAGACAAGGTCTGGCACACCTCCAATGTCTTCACCATTCCCGAACAGGAACGGTTGGGGCAGCGGCTGGTCGATACCACCTTTGCCGACAAGGTGTTTTTCACTAATTCCGGCGCCGAAGCCCTCGAATGCGCCATCAAGACGGCGCGGCACTATTTTTTCGCCAAGGGCCAGCCGGACCGCTATGAGGTAATCGCCTTTACCGGCTCCTTCCATGGCCGGACTATGGGCACCATCGCCGCCGGTGGCAATCCGAGCTATCTCGAAGGCTTCGGCCCGCCCATGCCCGGTTTCAAGCATGCCGCCCCGGGCGATCTCGAAGCTGTCAAGGCCCTGGTTGGTCCCCAGACCTGCGCCATCCTGATTGAGCCGGTCCAGGGCGAGGGCGGTGTCACCGCCATGAGCAACGAATTCCTGCAGGGCCTGCGGCAGATCTGCGATGAAAACGACATGCTCCTCATCTTTGATGAGGTGCAATGTGGCTTTGGCCGGACCGGGCGCTTCTTCGCCTTCGAATGGGCTGGCATCACCCCCGATATCGTGGCCGTTGCCAAGGCCATTGGCGGCGGCTTCCCGCTCGGCGCCTGCCTCGCCACCGAGGCAGCCGCAGCCTCGATGGTGCCCGGCACCCATGGTTCGACCTACGGCGGCAACCCGCTCGGCTGCGCCATGGGCAATGCCGTGCTCGACCGTATCCAGGCACCCGGCTTCATGGATCATGTGGCTCAGATGGGGCAGCGCCTCGCCTGGCATCTGCAGCAATTGGCACAGAAATATCCCGATTATGTGCTTGAGCTGCGGGGCAAGGGCCTGCTTGCCGGCATCAAGATTGCGCCCCCGGTCCGCGACTTCGTGGCCCGGCTGCGCGACGATCATCAGCTCCTCGCCATCGGGGCAGGGGATAATGTGCTGCGTCTGCTGCCGCCGCTTATCGTCACCGAAGCCGATATCGAGGACGCCATGACACGCATCGGCGCTGCCTTTGATGCCATCGAGGCAGAGACGGCGGCGACGGCATCGGCGAGCTGATGACCATGCTGACCTTCTATCATTTCGGGCGGCGCCGAGGCGACTTCTAGCCAATGTTCCGATGGGTACATCGCCTGTCGGAACTACCCATTGCCCGAATTCAAAAAAATCAAGCGTCACAAAGGACCCCGGCCTATGAACTCGACCGGTACACCCAGACATTTTCTTTCGATTGATGATTTCACCTATGCCGAACTACGTGGCATGCTGAACCAGGCCACCGCGCTCAAGGCGCGCCTCAAGGATGGCGACCGGCCTCAGCTCCTTAAGGACAAGGTGCTGGCCATGATATTTGAGCGCCAGTCCACTCGCACCCGTGTGTCCTTCGACGTCGGCATGCGCCAGCTCGGCGGCGAAACCATCATGCTCTCGGGTCAGGAAATGCAGCTGAGCCGGGAAGAGACCCTGGCCGATACGGCCAAGGTGCTCAGCCGCTATGTCGATGCGATCATGATCCGCATCCTTTCCCATGCCGACCTGATCGAGCTGGCCGATGCCGCGACCGTCCCGGTGATCAACGGGCTGACGCGCCGCGCCCATCCCTGCCAGATCATGGCTGACCTCATGACCTTCGAGGAGCATCGCGGGCCGATCAAGGGCGCCAAGGTCGCCTGGGTGGGAGACAGCAATAATGTGCTGCATTCCTGGGTGAATGCTGCTGAGCTGTTCCAGTGTCACCTGACCATTGCCACGCCCGAGGAATACAGCCCCGAAAAAGACCTGATGGAGGATATCCGCCGGGCCGGCGACTATGTGAAGCTGATCGAGGACCCGCGCGCGGCCGTCGAGGGCGCTGACCTCGTCATCACCGATACCTGGGTTTCCATGGGCGACGTGGACGTGGCCGAACGCCGTCGGGTCTTGAAACCCTATCAGGTCAACACCAATTTGATGGCGCTGGCGGACAAGAACGCCCTTTTCATGCACGACCTGCCTGCCCATCGCGGGGATGAAGTGACCGACGAGGTGATCGACGGTCCCCAATCGGTCGTGTGGGACGAGGCCGAAAACCGCCTTCACGCCCAGAAAGCTGTTTTGTGCTGGGCCTTCGGGGTTGAAACCAACTAGGCGGTCCCCGCCTGTCGTTGCCGAACCACCAAACCAACACCCCCGCGCAAAGGCGGGGGCTTTTGCGTTGTCGGGCGGGTCGCTCAAGCGCGAAGCTGTTGCAATGCTGGCCGGGTAGCGCGTTTGGCCCTCAAGGCGTAGCCTTTGGAAAGACAATTATCATGACCACGGAAACGACCATGACTGAAAGCCTGCTCTCCAGCCTGGGCCTTGATCGCCCCGAGACCGGTGATGATGCCGTGGTGCCCTTCACCCTCGATAAGCTCGATACCCGCGGCCGCGTAGTGCGCCTTGGTGCTGCGCTCGATACTATTCTGAGCCGTCACGACTATCCGCTCCCGGTTGCGCGTCTGCTGGGCGAAGCGGTGGTGCTGTCCGCACTGATTGGCTCTTCGCTCAAATTCGAAGGCCGTTTCATTCTCCAGACCCAGACCGATGGTCCGGTCAATCTGATTGTGGTCGACTTCGATGCGCCCGACGGCATGCGCGGTTATGCACGCTTCGATCAGGATGCCTTGGTCAAGGCCGCTGAGGAGGGCAGGACCAGCCCGGCCGACCTGCTTGGCAAGGGGCATCTGGCCATGACCATCGACCAGGGGCCGCATACCGAGCGCTATCAGGGCATCGTGGCCCTGGACGGCAATTCGCTCGAAGAGGTGGCGCATACCTATTTCATGCAGTCCGAACAGATTCCCACCCAGGTACGACTGGCCGTGGCTCAGATGTCGACCAGAGGGGATCACCGGCCGCGCTGGCGGGCCGGCGGCATGCTGGTTCAGCATCTGCCGCCCAATGGTATCTCGGCAATGGCTGATCTGCCCGGCGATGGCGATTTCGACAATCCCGATATGGTCGACCCCGATTTCGTCGAGGCCGATGGCTGGGCCGAGGCCAAGGCGCTCTTGGGCACCGTGGGCGATCTCGAGCTTTCCGATCCGGACCTGTCGCCCGAGCGCCTGCTATTCCGCCTCTATCACGAAACCGGCGTGCGGGTGTTTCCGCCGCAGGATCTTGAAGAGCGCTGCACCTGCTCGGCCGATCGCATAGAAGATATGCTGGCCAATAGTTTCTCCGAAGAGGAGCGGCAGGAGATGGCGGTGGATGGGGAAATCGAAGTGGTTTGTGAATTCTGTTCCACTGCTTACCGGTTCAACCCGCATCACTTCAATTCTTGATCTAAAGGGTTCATGGGCTGGCATTTCCTGGTTAAATGCCAGCCTTAATTGTACTTGCCTTAATTGACGAACAGCGCCAGTGTTCCTCCCGTCATGCGGCTGAACGGGGGTGCGCCGGAATGAATGCGGATTTGATGTCCAATCTGGAGGACATCCAGCGCCAAACGACGACCAATGCCATTCTGGACGTCATGTATCGGGCCATCGGCAATTACGGCTTCGAGCGCTTCATCATTTCCGGCCTGCCCGATCCTGGCGTGGATGTGCGCCCCTTCGTGCTGCTCTCGGGCTGGGACGATGAATGGTATGAGCGCTATACCAGCCTGGGCTATGTCCATCTCGACCCGGTCGCGCGGCACTGCTTTTCCACGACGCTGCCTTTCGACTGGTCCGAAGCGCCCTATGATCCCCAAAACGATGCGCCGGCCCGCCGGGTGATGGAGGAGGCGCGCGATTTCGGCATGGATGAGGGCTTGTGTGTCCCCGTGCATATGGAAGGCGGCATGCAGGGCGTGGTATCCTTGGTGGGCAATCCCGATCATCTCGACGAAAAGAGCCGGCTCGAGCTGCATATGCTCTCGCTTTATGCCCATGGCCGGCTGCGCTATCTCAACGGTCCCGGTGCCCAGCCGATTGGCCGCCGCGTCATCACCCCGCGTGAGGCCGAGATTCTCAAATGGGCCGCCGCCGGCAAGACCGCATCGGAGATCGCCGACATCACCGGATTGACCCCGCGCACCATCAATCAACACTGCGAAAACGCCCAGAAGCGCATGGGAACTAATAATCGCCTCCATACGGTGGTGGAGGCGATCCGCCATAAATTGATCACGCTGTAACGAGCCTTTGCTCGGCCGGCAATGCGGCTGATGACTGTATTTCAGCCCGCCATCTCGTTCCAGAATCGGAATATTTTGCGCGATATTGTGATTTTTACCAATTTCGTTTCCTGGGCTGCTTGTGCCTAATGCCCCCAGTCGAGGCTGGTGGCTTCGGGGGGCAGATCGATGAAATTGCACATCGTCCGCGGTCCGGCGGACCGGCAGAGCCGTGACTTGTTGGAGCAGAACTTTCGCCTGCGTCACCGTGTTTTCGTCGAGATAGAGGGTTGGGAGGCCCTATCTCGACCAGATGGGCGCGATGTCGATGCCTTCGACAATGACGATGCCACGCATCTTTTGATTTCCGATTCCGGCGTTGTGGTGGGTGGGTCCCGCATGACGCCGCTGGATCGGCCGAACTTGCTGCAGACAGTCTTTAACGGGTTAGTGCAAGGAAACCTCCCCGCCCACCCTTCGCTTGGGGCCGATTGGACGCGCTTTTATGTGCATCCCGATCGACGTGAAGGTCGGCGGCGCGCTCCCGAGTCTGCAGCCCTTTTCTGCGCGGTGATGGAGCATGCCCTATTGCAGGGCTATAGCTTCATCACCTTTGTTTCGACCATTTACATGCTCGAGCACGGCACCGCCGTCGGCTGGAAAATCACCCCGCTCGGCCACCCGGTCATGAGTGAGGGCAAACCGATCATCGCGGCCTGGATTGAGGTTTCCGAACAGGCCTTGCAGAATGTGCGGCGCACAACCGGGGTAAGCAAACCGCTTGCCCCGGTTTTTTCTTCCCCCGCCCGGATCGGGCCCGAAAGCAGGTCGGCAACCTAAGCGGGCGCGGTTCGATGCTCCAGGCCGTCGCTCTCATGCGTGCGCTGCTCGGATCCGGCACCTCTGACGCCCTTGCTCGCGCCACGCTCGACGCGGCGCTATTGGCCGAGACGGACCCGTTGCATTGGTGCGCGACGCATCTGGATGTTTCCGAGGCCGAGATCATGGCCCGGGCGGCTGCCTGGGCCGGGCTGACCTATTTCGACGTCGTGCCGCGGCAGTCGCAACTCGTGCTCGATCCGGGACGGCTGGAGATGCTGGGCGAGACGCGTCTTTATCGCCTGCAGATGCTCGATCGTCAGGTCGCCTTTGCCGCACCGGACTTCTTCGGCGTCCTGCGCCTCGCCAATGCGGTCCTGCAACGCCCACAACTGGCACGCAATACCTGCCTTGTGCCAAAATCGGCCCTGCGGGATTTTCTGGTGCAGCATGCCGCAGCCGCGCTCACAGACGGCGCCCGCCAGAACATGGCGCGGCACTGGCCGCACGCTGCAGCGCAACTGGAGCTGACCGGCCCGGCTCGCTACGGTTTTGCCTCTGCCCTGGCCCTTCTCACCATCCTCCTTCTGCTCGCGCCTTTGACCGGTGAAGCCACATTGATCCCGCTCTGGCTCATCTTTGTCATGGCGCCCACCTTGCTGCGCCTGGCAGCATTGCTCCAAGTGGCGCCGAACGAGACCGTGCCGATTGCCCCGCCGGACGAGGATGGCGACCTGCCGGTCTATTCCGTGCTGGTTCCGCTGCGCGACGAGGCCAATATGGTCGATCAACTGGTCCGGACATTGGGCAGTTTTGACTACCCCCGGGAAAAGCTCGATATCGTCTTTGTGGTGGAGAGCCGGTCGCCCGCCACCATAGACGCGCTACGGCCACATCTGTGCGATCCTCGATTTTCCCTGCGCGTCGTCCCTGATTCCCCGCCGCGCACCAAGCCCAAGGCGCTCGACTTTGCCTTGCCGCTTTGCCGCGGTGAATTCATCGTCGTCTATGATGCCGAGGATCGGCCCGAGCCCAGCCAGCTCCGGCATATTGTGGCGCAGTTCCGCGCCCAGCCCGATATTCACTGCATCCAGGCCCTGCTGGTCATCGACAATGGTTTGGCCGGGCCCTTGCCCGCGATCTTCGCCGGAGAATATGCGGGACTGTTCTCGGTATTGCTTCCGGCGCTGGCCCGCTGGCGCATGGTCATGCCCCTGGGCGGCACCTCCAATCATTTTCGTCTCGAAACGCTACGCGCACTCGGCGGTTGGGACGCCTTCAACGTTACCGAAGATGCCGATCTGGGTGTGCGCCTGGCCCGGCGCAAGCTGCGTTGCGCCACGAGCCGGTCGCGCACCTATGAAGTGGCGCCGGTTGTTCTGCCGCTCTGGCTGGGCCAGCGCACGCGCTGGATGAAGGGATGGATGCAGACCTATGCGGTGCATAACCGCCGCACCGCACACCTGCTGGCCGATCTGGGCTGGCCGGGATTTTTCGGCTTGCAGATTGTCTTGCTCGGCATGCTGCTGGCGCCCCTGCTGCATGGCGGTTTTCTTGTGCTTTTGCCCATCCTGCACCTGACTGGCCAGATG